>DASSEA010000115.1:0-2437 GCA_035696805.1 Casimicrobiaceae bacterium | reverse complement strand
AACGCGCAGGTCGAGTACCGGCGCAATCAGGATCTGGTCGAGAAGAATTTCATCTCGCGCTCGGCGCTGGATACCGCGAAGGCCCGCGTCGATCGCGCGCAGGCCGGCGTCGCCAGCGCGCAGGCGAATCTGAACGCCGCGCTCGCCAACGCGCGCAATGCGCAGGTGTCGGTCGATTACACGCAGATCCGCGCGCCGTTCGACGGCGTCATCCTGTCGAAAAGCGCGAACGTCGGCGATCTGGTGACCCCGTTCTCGAGCGCGAGCGAATCCAAAGGCGCCGTCGTGACGATGGCGGACATGAGCACGCTCGAAGTCGAAGCAGACGTCTCGGAGTCCAGCCTCGCCAAGGTGCACGTCGGCCAACCGGCCGAGATCGTGCTCGACGCCTTGCCGGACATGCGCTTTCGCGGTCACATCAGCCGCATGGTGCCGACGGTCGATCGTGCCAAGGCCACGGTGATGACCAAGGTCAGCTTCGACGAGATCGACGCGCGCGTGCTGCCCGAGATGAGCGCAAAGGTGAGCTTCCTGTCGCAGGAGGTGACGGCGGTGCAGCAGAAACCGCTCGTCGCGGTCAACGGCGATGCGATCGTCCAGCGCGACGGCCGCGCCGTGGTGTTCGCCATCCGCGACGGCCATGCGGTCGCCGTGCCGGTGACGCCCGGCGTGAAGATCGGCGACGTGACGGCGATCAGCGGCGAGATCAAGTCGGGCGACAAGGTCGTCGCGAAACCGTCGGCGTCACTCGCGAACGGCGCGCTGGTCAAGACGCCCGGCAAGTGACGGCACGTACGTGACGGGCGGAATGTCGTCGCCAGCGGAACGCGACACTGCGGGCCACGCGCCCGCCGCGCTGCCCGCTGATTCGAAGGCGCTCGTATCGATCCGCGACCTTTCGAAATACTACGTGCGCGGCGATCAGATCATTCCCGTTCTCGTCGACATCGATCTCGACGTCAATGCCGGCGATTTCGTCGCGTTGATGGGACCTTCGGGCTCGGGAAAGTCGACGCTGCTCAACTTGATCGCCGGCATCGACAAGCCGTCGTCGGGGAACATTCACGTGGCCGGCGTGGACATCGCGCAGCTTTCCGATGCCGATCTCGCACTCTGGCGGGCCGCGAACGTGGGTTTCATATTCCAGTTCTACAACCTGATGCCCGTGCTGACCGCCTTCGGAAACGTCGAGTTGCCGCTGCAGCTCACGTCGCTGTCGCGCAGTGAACGGCGCGAGCGCGTTGACACCGCGCTCGCCCTGGTCGGGCTCACCGATCGCGCGACGCATCTGCCGAACGAGCTCTCGGGCGGCCAGCAACAGCGCGTCGCGATCGCGCGAGCGCTGATCACCGATCCGACGCTGATCGTCGCCGACGAGCCAACCGGCGACCTCGACCGCACGACGGCCGAGGAGATTCTGGGGATGCTCGAACGCCTGAACGACGAGCTCGGCAAGACGATCATCATGGTGACGCACGATCCGAAGGCCGCCGAGAAGGCGCATCGGCTGATCCACCTCGAAAAGGGCGTGCTCGTCGACTGACGGCGGGCGCGAGACGCGATGTTCGTCCCGCTGCTGGTGTTCCGCAACGCGTTCCGGCACAAGCTGCGGACGACGCTGACGATCGTCGGCATCATCGTCGCGATCACCGCGTTCGGCATGCTGCGCACGATCGTCGACGCGTGGTACGCGGGCGCCAACGCGAGCTCGTCGGCGCGGCTCGTGACGCGAAGCTCGGTGTCGCTCGTGTTCATGCTGCCGCTCAACTACGCGCAGAAGATCCGGCAGGTGCCGGGCGTCACGTCGGTCGGATGGGCGAACTGGTTCGGCGGCGTGTACGTCACCGAGCGCAACTTCTTCGCGCAGTTCGCGATCAGCCCCAGCTATCTGGACATGTACCCGGAGTTCGTGCTGTCCGACGCCGAACGCAAGGCGTTCACCGCGGATCGCGTTGGCGCGATCGCCGGACGCAAGCTCGCCGACAAGTTCGGCTGGAAGGTGGGCGACCAGATCCCGATCCGCGGCACGATCTATCCGGGCACGTGGACGTTCACGCTGCGCGGAATCTACGAAGGCGCGGAGGAGGGGACCGACACGTCGACGCTCTTCTTCCACTTCGACTACCTGAACGAATCGGTCAAGCGGCAGTTCCCGCGCCGCGGCGATCAGGCGGGCGTGTTCATCGAGCAGCTCCGCGATCCCGACGAAGCGGCCGCGGTGTCGCAGGCGATCGACACGACGTTCCGCAATTCGCTCGCGGAAACGCTGACCGAGACGGAGAAGGCGTTTCAGCTCGGTTTCGTCGCGATGTCGGAAGCGATCCTGCTCGCGATCCAGGCGGTGAGCTATGTCGTGATCGTCATCATCATGGCGGTGATGGCGAACACGATGGCGATGACGGCGCGCGAGCGCTACGGCGAATACGCGACGTTCAAG
>DASSEA010000114.1:0-11106 GCA_035696805.1 Casimicrobiaceae bacterium | reverse complement strand
GGGTGGTCACGCGCGTGCCGCCCGGATTCGCCAAGATCATGGAAGGTTTTCGCAAGCTGCGTGGCCGCCGCGATCGGATCGCCCATCTCGTGTTCTCCGACGGACTCGTTTCGGTCAGCGTGTTCGTCGAGCCGATCGTCGCCGCGTCGACACCCGCGGGATTTCTACAGAAGGGCGGGCTCAACGTGTATAGCGTCAGGCAGGACGATCACCTGATCACCGTCATGGGCGAAACGCCCGGCGCGACCGTGCGGCAGATCGCCCACTCGGTCTCGCATCGCTGACTCGGCGACAATGCCACGACCGGATCATCGTCACCGTCTTCTCTCCCCACCCATGCAACGCACCCAATGACCACCGCGTCTGCTTCCTCGAGGAATCTCATGCGCTCGCCTCACAGGCCGCTGGTCGCGCTTTGCGCAGCGGTCGTCGTCGCACTGTCACTGTTCGCGTCGCCGCCTGCGGGCGCGCAGGGCCGTCCCGGCCTGCTGCCGGATTTCACCGATCTGTACGAACGGCAGGGTCCCGCCGTCGTATCGATCGACGTGACGCAAAAGGCGCGGCGCCAGCGCTTTCCCGAGCTGTCCGAGGACGATCCGTTCTACGAATTCTTCCGCCGCTTCGGCCAGATTCCGCGCGGCGGCCCTGGGGGTCAACAGCGCGAATTCGAAACGCAATCGACCGGCTCCGGCTTCATCTTTTCAGCCGACGGTTACATCGTCACCAACGCGCACGTCGTCGACGAATCGACCGAAGTCACCGTGCGCCTGTCGGATAAGCGCGAGTTCATCGCCAAGGTGATCGGCACCGACAAGCGTACCGACGTGGCGTTGCTGAAGATCGACGCGAAGGATCTGCCGCGCGTCGTCATCGGCGATCCGGACAAGCTGAAGGTCGGCGAGTGGGTCGTCGCGATCGGGAAGCCGTTCGGGCTGGAAAACACGATGACCGCGGGCATCGTGAGCGCGAAGGGCCGCGACCTGCCGCAGGAAAACCTGGTGCCGTTCATCCAGACCGACGTCGCGATCAACCCCGGCAACTCGGGCGGCCCGCTGTTCAACATGAAGGGCGAAGTCGTCGGCATCAATTCGCTGATCTATTCGCGCACCGGCGGCTACATGGGACTCGCCTTCGCGGTCCCGATCGACATCGCGATGAACGCCGTCGGCCAGTTGCGCGATAAGGGTCGCGTCACGCGCGGACGCATCGGCGTGCAGATCCAGGAGTTGACGAAGGAAGCCGCGGAGGCGTTCGGCCTGAAGCAGGCGAACGGCGCGCTCGTGAACGGCGTCGAAAAGGACGGCCCGTCGGCGAAGGCCGGCGTCGAGGCCGGCGACATCATCCTGAAAGTCGACGGCCGCGACGTCCGCTCGTCGAACGATCTGCCGCGCATCATCACGGCGATCCGTCCGGGAACGAAGATCACGCTGACCGTCTGGCGCAAGGGCGCGCAGAAGGACGTCGCAGTGACGGTCGCCGAGATGAAGGAAGACGTTGCCGCGGCACAACCGCGGCGCGGGTCTCCGGCGCCCAAGGAGAAGGCGAAGCCCAACCGGATGGGGCTCGTGCTGTCGGACCTCACCGACGAGCAGCGCAAGGAACTGGAACTCAAGACCGGCGGCGTGCTGGTCGAGGATGTCGTCGGCGTCGTGCGTGGCAACGTGCAGCCCGGTGACGTGATCCTCGCGATGATCCAGAAGGGAACGCCCGTCGAGGCGAAGTCTGCCGCGCAGGTGAACGAACTCCTCGCCAAGCTCGAGAAGGGCGCGTCGGTGACGCTGCAGATGCGGCGCGGTGACAATTCGTTCTACACGACGCTGAAGCTCGGCAACGGCGAATAGCGCACGCGAACGCACGGTGGTGACGTCGGCCCGCGACGTTGGCGTTGATGCCGTTGCAGGCGATGCGGCGCACGCGCCTGCCAACGCGGATGCACACGCAAGCCTGCGGCTCACGTTGTTGACGCGTGCGTATTGCCATCTGTGCGATCAGATGCGCGACGCCGTACGGCCGCTTGCCGACGCGGCGGGTGCGCGCATTGACGAGATCGACGTCGACGCGCACGCCTCGCTCGAAGCGCGCTTCGGCGAGCGCGTGCCGGTGCTGCTGCTCGGCGATGTCGACGGCCGCGAGCTTTGCCATTATCACCTCGATGCCGCGCGCGTCGCGCAAGCGCTCGCCAGCGTGCGGTGACCTCGTGTCATCTTCGCCAGCGTGCGATGACGCTCCGTCCAAAGCTGGCCGGCGTGCGGTGACGATCGCGCGCCGGCGCGCTTTCCGCTAAAATTCAACGTTTTACTCGCTGCGACCTGCCGCGCGCTGACGCAGCCCGACGACAGCGCCCGCCGGCGACGGCACGACGAGGGCACCGCTTGATCGGTGCCCTTTGACTTTGTTCATGCAGAACATCCGCAACTTCTCGATCATCGCCCACATCGATCATGGGAAGTCGACGCTCGCCGATCGTTTCATCCAGCGCTGTGGCGGCCTCGCCGAACGCGAAATGGAAGCGCAGGTGCTGGACTCGATGGACCTCGAGCGCGAGCGCGGCATCACGATCAAGGCGCAGACGGCGGCGCTCGAGTACACGGCGCGCAACGGTGAAACGTATCGGCTGAACCTGATCGATACGCCCGGTCACGTCGACTTCGCGTACGAGGTGTCGCGTTCGCTCGCTGCGTGCGAAGGCGCGCTGCTCGTCGTCGACGCGTCGCAGGGCGTTGAGGCGCAGACCGTCGCGAATTGCTACACGGCCATCGAGCAGGGCGTCGAGGTCGTGCCGGTGCTGAACAAGATCGACCTGCCATCGGCCGACCCTGCGCGCGTCATCGAGGAGATCGAGGACATCATCGGCATCGATGCCGATGACGCGATTCGCGCGAGCGCCAAGACCGGCGAGGGCGTCGACGACATCCTGGAGGCGGTGATCGCGCGCGTGCCGGCGCCGAAAGGCGATCCCGCCGCGCCGCTGCAGGCCTTGCTGATCGACTCATGGTTCGACAACTACGTCGGCGTCGTCATGCTCGTCCGGGTGATGCAGGGAACGTTGAAGCCGCGCGATCGCATCCTGCTGATGGCGTCGGGTGCGACGTATCAATGCGAGCAGGTGGGCGTGTTCACGCCGCGCTCGGCTGCGCGCGACCAGCTCGCCGCAGGCGACGTCGGCTTCGTCACGGCGGGCATCAAGGAGCTGAAGGCGGCGCAGGTCGGCGACACGGTCACCACCGTCGGGCGCGCGGCCACGACACCGCTGCCCGGTTTCAAGGAGGTCAAGCCGCAGGTGTTCGCGGGACTCTATCCGGTCGAGTCCAACCAGTACGAGGCGCTGCGCGACGCACTCGACAAGCTCAAGCTCAACGATGCGTCGCTTCGCTACGAGCCCGAGGTGTCGCAGGCGCTCGGGTTCGGGTTCCGGTGCGGGTTCCTCGGCTTGCTGCACATGGACATCGTGCAGGAGCGACTCGAGCGCGAATACGACATGGATCTCGTGACCACGGCGCCCACCGTCGTCTACCAGGTGCTGACACGCGACGGCAACGTCTCCGAGATCGAGAACCCGTCGAAGCTTCCCGATCTCTCGCGCGTCGAGGAGATCCGCGAGCCGATCATCACGGCGACGATCCTGATGCCGCAGGAGTACGTCGGCCCGGTGCTGACGCTCTGCACCGAGCGCCGCGGCGTGCAGAAGAACATGCAATACGTCGGGCGGCAGGTGCTGCTCACCTACGAGCTGCCGATGGCCGAGGTCGTCATGGACTTCTTCGACCGCCTGAAATCGGTGTCGCGCGGCTATGCGTCGCTCGACTACGACTTTCGCGAATTCCGCGCGGCGGACGTCGTCAAGCTCGACATCCTGATCAACGGCGAGCGCGTCGACGCGCTGTCGGTCATGGTGCACCGGTCGGTGGCCGCGTATCGCGGACGCGAAGTCGTGTCGAAGATGCGCTCGCTCATTCCGCGCCAGATGTTCGACGTCGCCGTGCAGGCGGCCATCGGCGCGCAGATCATCGCGCGCGAGACGATCAAGGCGATGCGCAAGAACGTTCTCGCCAAGTGCTACGGCGGCGACATCACGCGAAAGAAGAAATTGCTCGAAAAGCAGAAGGCCGGCAAGAAACGGATGAAGTCGGTCGGCAGCGTCGAGATCCCGCAGGAGGCGTTTCTCGCCATTCTGCAGGTCGGCGACAAGTGACGCCGTGCGACAATGCCGCCCGCCTGAATTCCCGCAACCCGCCTCAACATCCCCGCACCATTCCCGCTGACCTGTCGATGCCGGCCGATCACAGATGAACTTTGCCCTGATCCTGTTCGTGCTGACCGCCGTGACGGGCGTCATCTGGCTGATCGATCGCGTCGTGTTCGCCCGCAATCGCGCCGAGGGCGCGCGCGAGCCCGTCTGGGTCGAGTACTCGAAATCGTTCTTTCCCGTACTGCTCGTCGTATTCCTGCTGCGGTCGTTCCTCGCCGAGCCGTTCAAGATACCGTCGTCGTCGATGCGTCCGACGCTGGAGGTCGGCGACTTCATCCTGGTCAACAAGTTCGTCTACGGGATCCGGCTTCCGATCATCGAACAGAAGGTGATTCCGATCGGCGATCCCCGGCGCGGCGACGTCGTCGTGTTCCGCTACCCGCTGAACCCGTCGCAGGACTTCATCAAGCGCGTCATCGGCGTGGGCGGTGACGTCGTCGAATATCGCGACAAGCGGCTGACCGTCAACGGCACGCCGTGGCCGCAGCAGTCCGATGCCACGTACAGCTACCTCGAAGGGCTGCGGTTCGAAACGCTCGAGCGCAGCATCGAGCGCACCGACGGCGAGGCGAGCCGCGCTCACACGATCGGCGTCAACACACAGGCGCAACCGGTGTATCCGTCGAACGTGAGGCCGTTTTCCGGGCGCGAAAATTGCGACTACAATGAGCGCGGCTTCAAGTGCCGGGTGCCGTCGGGTCACTACTTCATGATGGGCGACAACCGCGACAATAGCGACGACAGCCGCTATTGGGGCTTCGTGCCGGACGATCACGTCCGCGGCCGCGCGTTTTTCATCTGGTTCAACTGGGACGACATCGCGTCGTTTGCATTCAAGCGCGTGGGGAGCGGCATACGCTGAAGGCGTGACGGGGAGAGGCAACATGGCCGGAAAACAGCATGGATTGTCGATGACAGGATTCCTGTTCACGACAGTCGTCATCATCGTCGTCGCGCTGGTCGCGTTCCGCGTGGGTCCCTCGTACATCGAATACTTCACCGTGCAAAAGGCGCTCGACCAGACGATGATCGAGGTGCCCAATCCCACGATCGCCGACATCCGCCGCTCGATGGACCGGCGCCTGTCCGCGGATTACGTCGACGCGGTGCGCGCGTCGGACGTGCTCGTCGGTCGCGAGGGCAACCAGATCGTCGCAACGCTGTCGTGGCAGAAGGTGCTGCACATGATCGGCAACGCGAGCATCCTGCTCGAATTCGAGGCACGCGCGACGCGCGGTTAATCGAGCGCCGGACGCGCGACTCCGCGCGAATGCGGGCGTTTGCCGGCCGTCATGCCTCCGGTGAGAAACGATTGAGCGACGCGTCGCGTATCGCAATCGACCACGCCTTCGCCGACCCGAGCCTGCTGCGCCAGGCGCTTACGCACCGAAGCCACGGCGTACCCAACAACGAACGGCTGGAATTCGTCGGCGACGCCGTCCTGAACTGCGTCGTCGCGCTGTCGCTCTACGAGCGTTTCCCGACCCTGCCTGAAGGCGAGCTGTCGCGTGCGCGCGCGCATCTCGTCAATCGCGAAACGCTCGCGCAGGTCGCACGCCGGCTCGGGCTCGGCAATGCAATCGAACTTGGTGAAGGCGAGCTGAGGAGTGGCGGCAGCGATCGCCCGTCGATTCTGGCCGATGCGATGGAGGCGGTGTTCGGCGCCGTGTTTCTCGACGCCGGCTTCGACGCTGCGCGCCGTGCGATCGACGCTGCGTACGCCGACCTCCTGAGCGAAGCCGACCCGGCGACGCTCGGCAAGGATCCAAAGACGCGCTTGCAGGAGTGGCTGCAGTCGCGCCGACTCCCGGTGCCGGAGTACGCGATCATCGGCACAACCGGCGAAGCGCATGCGCAGCAGTTCGCCGTCGAATGCCGGATCGCGGAGCTGTCGATCGTCGTGCAAGGCAGCGGAACGAACCGGCGCGCCGCGGAACAGGACGCCGCACTGAAGGCACTCGAGGCGGTGAAGCAGGCCGCTCCGCGCGCGCGTGGCTGAAGCGGCGCAGCGCTCGGGCCGGGTCGCGATCGTCGGGCGCCCGTCGGTTGGCAAGTCGACGCTGCTGAACGCGCTGGTCGGCGCGCGGATCAGCATCACGTCGCGCAAGCCGCAAACGACGCGGCATCGCGTCGCGGGCATCCTGACCGAGCCGGGCGTGCAGTTCGTGTTCGTCGACACGCCCGGATTCCAGACGCAGCATGCGTCGAAGCTGAATGCGCGCCTTGCGGGCGCCGTGCGCGACGCGCTGGCGGACGTCGACGCGATCGTGTTCGTCGCGGATGCGGCGCGCATCACCGCGGCCGATCGAGAGGTACTGGCGGTGCTTCCGGGCGATGTGCCGGTGATCGCTGCGCTCAACAAGACCGATGCACTCGCTGACAAGCGCGCGCTGCTGCCGCGCATCGCGGAATGGGCGGCGGCGCGCGAATTTGCTGCAATCGTTCCCGTTTCAGCCGAGCGCGGTACGGGTTTGCCCGGGCTGAAGACAGCGGTCGCGGCGCTTCTGCCCGAAGCGCCTGCGCTGTTCGACGACGACACGCTGACCGATCGTGACGAGCGCTTCATCGCCGCAGAATTCGTCC
Organism: Casimicrobiaceae bacterium; assembly: GCA_035696805.1. Taxonomy (GTDB): domain Bacteria; phylum Pseudomonadota; class Gammaproteobacteria; order Burkholderiales; family Casimicrobiaceae; genus VBCG01. Next base: position 4,274 of record DASSEA010000114.1, on the reverse strand, counting down.
GCGAGCAGATCTTTCGTCAGCTCGGCGACGAAGTGCCGTACTCGACGGCGGTCGTCATCGAGACCTTCGCACAGGAAGGGGAGCTTCGACGCATCGCCGCCGCCGTCCTCGTCGACAAGCCGGGCCAGCGCGCGATCCTGGTCGGCAAGGATGGCCAGCGGATGAAGACGATCGCCTCGCAGGCGCGCAAGGAAATGGAAGCGCTGTTCGGCGGGCGCGTGTTCCTCGACGTGTGGGTACGCGTCAGGCGCGGCTGGGCGCAGAGCGACGCGATGCTGAAGCGGCTCGGCTACTGAAGCTGAAGACGATGCGCCAGCTTCGAGACCGCCACGACGACGAGCACGCGTTCATCCTGCACACGTACCCGTACAAGGAAACCAGCGTCATCGCCGAGACCTTCACCGAAGCGGCTGGGCGCGTGGCAATGGTCGCGAAGGGTGCGCGGCGCCCGCGCTCGGAACTGCGCGGCGTGCTGCAGGCATTCCAGCCGCTCACGCTGTCGTGGGCGGGGACAGGCGAGCTCAAGACGCTCGTCAAGGCGGAATGGCGTGGCGGCCTGGCGCTGCCGACCGGCGCCGCGCTTCTCTGCGGCTTCTACCTGAACGAATTGGTGTTGAAGCTGTTGCCGCGCGAGGACCCGCATTCCGTGCTGTGGAACGATTACGCGTCGGCGCTGCACGCGCTGACGCAGGATGCGCGCGCTGCCGCACAGGCTGCAACGCTGCGGCGGTTCGAAGTGCGCCTGCTCGCTGCGCTCGGCTATGCGTTGCCGCTGGAACGCGATGTCGACAGCGGGGCGCCGATCGACGCCGCCGAACGCTACCATTACACGTACGAGCGAGGTCCGAGGCTCGCCGCGGCCGAACCGGGCGTGCGCTGGCCCGTCGTGCGCGGAGCAACGTTGATCGCGCTCGCCACCGCGCACTATCCGGATGCCGAAACGGCGGCCGAAGCCAAACGGTTGATGCGCGGCGTCCTCGACCACTATCTCGAGGAACGACGGATCTTCAGCCGGCGCGTCGTGCAGGATCTCGCGGCGCTCGACGATGAAAGGGAACGCGAATGACGAAGGCAACGGCGTGATCGAACTCGGCGTCAACATCGACCACGTGGCGACGCTGCGGCAGGCGCGGCGGACCTATGAGCCCGATCCGGTCTGGGCCGCCGTGGAGGCGCATCTCGGCGGCGCCGACGGCATCACCGTGCATCTGCGCGAAGATCGGCGCCATATCCAGGACGAGGACGTGCGCAGGCTGCGCGACCTCGTGCACATCAAGCTGAACCTCGAAATGGCGGCGACCGCCGAAATGGTCGGCATCGCGTGTCGGCTGCGCCCGGAAATGGCGATGCTCGTGCCCGAAGGCCGCGAGGAAGTGACGACGGAGGGAGGGCTCGACGTCGCCGGACAGGAAGGCGACCTGCGCGAGGCGATCGCGCGTCTTGCCGGCGCGGGGATCGTCACGTCGGTGTTCATCGACGCAGAACTTCCGCAGGTCGAGGCCGCGGCGCGCGCGGGCGCGCGCGTCTGCGAGGTGCACACGGGACCGTACGCGCATGCGTTTCATGCGAAGGGACGCGATGCGGAGAGCGCGGCCGTCGTCGCGGAGCTCGATCGCATCCGCATCGCGGGGCGCGCGATTCGCGATCTCGGCATGCGCTTCAACGCAGGGCACGCGCTGAATTACGTCAACGTGCAGCCGGTGGCAGCGATTACCGGCGTGCGCGAGCTGCACATCGGGCACGCGATCGTGTCACGCAGCGTGTTCGTCGGGCTGCGCGAGGCGGTCCGCGAGATGAAGGCGCTGATGCGGCAGGCCGCGATCCGCAGCTGATACGGCCGAGCGCGACGCGGGTTCACAGCGGGGGATTTCGGATGGCGGCTGGAAATGCAGGCGTGCGCGGACCGATCATGCTCGGCATCGAGGGCCTCGCGCTGACCGAGGACGACCGCGCGAGGCTCGCCGACCCGCGCGTCGGCGGCGTCATCCTGTTCGCGCGCAATTTCGAATCGTCGGCGCAACTGCGCGCGCTGAACGAGACGATTCGCGCGTTGCGCCCCGAGCTCGTCATCGGCGTCGATCACGAAGGCGGACGCGTGCAGCGTTTTCGCGCCGATGAGTTTTCGGCGATTCCGGCGATGCGCTCGCTCGGCCACGCGTGGGACAGCGATCCCGCGATGGCGAACGACGCGGCGTTCCGGCACGGTCGCACGATCGCGGGCGAACTGCGCGCGCACGGCGTCGACGTGTCGTTCACCCCGGTGCTCGATCTCGATTACGGGGCGAGCACGATCATCGGCGATCGGGCGTTTCACGCCGATCCGGTCATCGTGGCCGATCTCGCGAGCGCGCTGCTGCGGGGACTGAATGCGGGGGGCGTCGCGGGCGTCGGCAAGCACTTCCCGGGGCACGGGTTCGTCGCGGCGGATTCGCACGTGGATACGCCGGTCGATGACCGCGCGCTCGACACGATCCTCCGGTCCGACATCGTTCCCTTTGCCGCGTTGATCCAGCAGGCGTTGCCGGCGATCATGCCGGCGCACGTCGTATACCCGAAGGTGGACGCGCAACCGGCGGGCTTCTCGCGCGTATGGATCGGCGAGATCCTGCGCGAGCGCCTCGGATTCGACGGTCTCGTGTTCTCGGACGATCTCGAAATGGCAGGCGCGCACGGTGCCGGCGACATCGTCGAGCGCGCGAATGCAGCGCTGGATGCCGGATGCGACGTCGTTCTCGTCTGCAACGACTTCGACACGATGGACGACCTGCTCGCGCGGTGGTCGCCGCCGCTGCAGCCGGACCTCGCGCGCCGTTGGTCGCGAATGACGCCGCAACCGCTCAGTGCGGATGCGGCCAGCGGCCGCCGAGGCGGCGCGTGATCTCTTCGGCGATGTGCGATACGACGGGGCCGAGTTCCTTGATGCGCTGATCGGTCAGGCGCGTGGACGGCCCGGCGAGCGAGATCGCGCCCAGCGGTTCTTCGTGCTCGTCGTAGATCGGCGCAGCCACGCAGCGCGTTCCCGGCAGGTGCTCCTCGTCGTCGAACGACCAGCCGCGCTGACGGATCACCCGGATGCTCGCCCACATCGTCTCGGGCGACGTGATCGTGTTGTCGGTGATGCGCGGCAGTCCCTTGACCTTCAGCAGTGCATCGATCTGATCGTCGGGCAGCGACGCGAAGATCGCCTTGCCGACGCCCGACGCATGCAGCGGTACGCGACTGCCGATCCTGACGATCGTCCGCATCGTTTCCCGGCACTGCACCTGGTCGATGAACACGGCCTCGGTGCCGTCGAGGATGGCGAGGTTCGCAGTTTCGCCCGACTGCTCCATCAGCCGCCGCATGTACGCATGACTTTGCGTCGCGAAGTCGCGGTTGGCGAGAAAGCTCGAGCCGACGGTGAACGCCTGCAACCCGACATACCAGCGGCCGAGATCGCCGGCCTGGTAGACGTAACCCATCTTTTCCAGCGTCGACAGCAACCGGTGCGTCGTCGATGGAGGCAATTCGACCCGTACGCCGATGTCGGTCAGCGTCAGGCCACCTTCGGCGCGCGCGAGGCACTCGAGGATCGACAGCCCGCGCGTGAGACTTTGCACCTGCGCGGTTTCGGCACCCGGTCGCGACGGCGTGCGGCCGCGGCGCGCGGGTGGCGAGATACGGTGAACGACGGTCATGGGAGCGTTCGCGACACTCGGGTGACGAGAGTCTACCCGCAGTGCCGGGCGGCCGGCTGGTCAGCGGATCGGCTGGCGGTGCACGGTCGCGTCGTGCACGCTGCCGGCGATGTCGATCGCGAAACGCGCGCCGTCGATCATCGCATCGGACAGCGGTGTTTGCGCATCGGGCGATCGCGCATAGCCGAAGGCGACGCTGCGGCCGAGTTTGCGGCTGTAGCCCGCCGACGTGAGTTCGCCGACGTAGCGCCCGTCCATGACGATCGGCTCGCCGCCCCATGCAAACGCAGAGGGATCGTTCAACGTGAACTGCACGAGGCGCTTGGTGACGCCGCGCGCCTGCTGGCCCAGCAACGCGTCACGGCCGATGAAATCGACCGGCTTGCCGAGCGCCACCGCATACACGAGCCCGGCTTCGAGCGGCGTTTCATCCGGCGAAAGCTCGGCGCCCCACGCGCGCCGGCCGGCTTCGACGCGCAGCGCGTCGATCGTGTAATAGCCCGCGTCGCGAAGTCCGAACGCCGCGCCCGCGTCGCAGAGGGCGTCGTAGAGCGTCGCGCATTGCTCGGTCGGCACGTACAGCTCGTAACCGGGTCC
>DASSEA010000113.1:0-2866 GCA_035696805.1 Casimicrobiaceae bacterium | reverse complement strand
GTGCCGCCGGTGTCCGGAACGAGGCCCAGCTTGCAGAAGGGCTGGATGAACGAGGCGGAGCGCGACGCCACGACGATGTCGCAGGCGAGCGCGATGTTCGCGCCGGCGCCTGCCGCGACGCCGTTGACGGCGCACACGACGGGCAGCGGGAGGGCGCGCAGGGCGAGCACCAGCGGCCGGTAGTTCTCTTCGATCGATGCGCCGAGATCGACGGGCGCAGCGTCCGGTGCCACCGCCCGATCGGACAGGTCCTGGCCGGCGCAGAAGCCGCGACCCTCACCGGTGAGCAGAAGCACGCGCGCGCCGCCGCCGCCGTCAGCGAGCTGCGCAAGCGCATCGCGCAGCTCCGCATGCATTTGCGCGGTGAAGCTGTTCAGCCGCTCGGGACGATTCAGCGTGATGCGCGCGATGCCGTCCGCCGTATGAAACCGGATCTGCTCGTAATTCATCGCGCTGCTCCCTCGATCCTCGATCCTGGAACGATCCCTTGCTTGCTACACGTGCCTGCGGTGCTGCACGACGCGAAAACGATTCGCCACGTACGCGGCGTCCGTGAGCGCCGCGTTCGCCGCCGGATTCGCACCGGTGCCGTGATAGTCGGAGAACGCAGCCGACTGGTTGACGAAGACGGCGCCGGTCAGGTTGATGGACAGGGCGACCCCGACGTCCTCCGCCACCTCGATCGCCCGCTCGATGACGTCGTCGCGCGTCGAGTACACGGCCATCGTCAGTGCGCCGTGACCCACGACGGCGTCGCGCGCGATCGCGAGGCTCTCCGCCGTGCTGTCGGTTTCGACGACGAACGCGATCGGGCCGAACCATTCGTTCATGTACGTGGCGCGGTCGCCTTTCTTGAGCTTGACGATCAACGGGGTGCGAATCGTCGCCTCCGGAAACTGCGCATGCGTGATCGTCCGCGTGTCGAGTGCGATCTGCCCGAGCGAGCGCGCCGCTTCGAGGCGCCGGAGCACACCTTCGCTGGAAACCGCGCCGAGCACCTCGACGGCGCGCGCCGGATCGGCAAGCAGCTTCTCGACGCCCTGCGCGAGAGCGGCCGCGACATCGTCGAAGCTCAAGTGACCTTCGGCGGTGTCGATGCCATCCTTCGGCACGTAGATGTTCTGTGGCGCCGTGCACATCTGCCCCGTGTAGAGCGCAATCGAAAACGCGAGATTGCGCACCAGACCCTTGAAGTCCGCGGCCGAATCGACGATGACCTGGTTAACGCCCGCCTTCTCCGTGTACACCTGAGCCTGGCGCGCATGCTCCTCGAGCCAGCGTCCATTCGCCGTGCTCCCGGTGAAATCGACGATCTTGATTTCCGGCCGCAGCGCGAGCGACTGCGCGATGTCGTCGGCGGCGTCGTGTGCAACGAGCGTGACGACGTTCGGATCGAACCCGGCCTCCGTCAGCACCTCGCGCGCGATGCGTACGGTGATCGCAAGCGGCAGGATCGCATTGGGATGCGGCTTGACGATCACGGCGTTGCCAGTGGCGAGGCTCGCGAAGAGACCGGGATAACCGTTCCACGTCGGAAACGTGCTGCAGCCGATGACGAGCGCGACCCCGCGGGGCACGATCCGAAAGCGCTTCTCCATGCGCACGGGATCGCTCTTGCCTTGCGGTTTTTCCCACGTCGCCCGCGCGGGGACTCGGCGCATCTGGTCCCACGCATAGGCGACCGCTTCGAGCCCGCGATCCTGGGCGTGAGGACCGCCGGCCTGGAACGACATCACGAACGCCTGCCCGGTCGTGTGCATGACCGCGTTGGCGATTTCGAAGCTCGACTTGTTGATGCGATCGAGTATCTCGAGGCTGACGCCGACCCACGCCTCGGGTCCCGCCTTGCGCCAGTTCGACTGCGCCGCCTCGATGGCCGCCATCAGGCCGTCGACGTCCGGCTTCGGATACGTGACGCCCAGTTTCATCCCGTAAGGCGAGCGCTCGCTGCCCACCTGCCCGACCGTCGCGGGCTGCGTCAGCGGAAAACGATGATTGAGCAGCGCGTCGAACCGCTGGCGACCGACCTCCGCTGCGCCCTCACCATAGATCTTGGGACTCGGCGATTCGGGGAACGGTGTCCAGTAACCACGGCTGCCAATCGCTTCGACAGCGCGCTCGAGCGTGGCACGATGACGTTCAAAGAAGGGATGTGACACGGTCAATGCCTTCTGCGTTCGTTGCAGCGGTTACTCTAGCACGCGACGAAGCGTCGTCGGCCATGCCAGACCCCGCTCGTGCGGCGGAACTCACGACGCACGCGGCGGCCGCGCAGCATTGTTCGCGGCTAGCCGGTGCCGGTCTGGTCGAAGTCGACGGTCACGCGATCGGTCACCGGATAACTCTGGCAGGCAAGGATGAAGCCGCGCGCGACCTCGTAGTCCTCGAGCGCGAAATTGACGTCCATGTCCACTTCGCCATCGACGAGCTTGCATCGACACGTCGAACACACGCCGCCCTTGCACGAGAACGGCAGCTCGATGCCGTTGCGCAAGCCCGCGTCGATGATGTTTTCCGCGCCCTTTTCGAGCAGGAACATGCGTTGCGAACCGTCGATGACGACGTGCACTTCGCATTCGGTGTGCGCCGCCTGCGGCAACGGACGAGGCACGTGCGTGTGCTTCGGAATGCTGGCCGCGAACCGCTCGATCTTGATCCGCTCGGCCGGCATCCCGTGCGCGAGCAGCGACGCTCGAACGGCGTCCATCATCCCTTCGGGACCGCAGACGAAGGCGTAATCGACGTCCGCGATCGGCACCCAGCGCTCGAACCGTGCATCGGCTTTCGCGCGGTCGATCCGTCCGTGCAGGAGCTCGATATCCTGCGGCTCGCGCGTCAGCACGTGCACGAGGTTGAAGCGATCGAG
>DASSEA010000112.1:0-3372 GCA_035696805.1 Casimicrobiaceae bacterium | reverse complement strand
TTCGTGAGTTCGGCGGCGTTCTTGCCTTCGAGCATGAATTTGATGAACTTGTGCGCGAGGTCGGGTCGCGGCGCGCTCTTGTGGATCACCATGTTGTCCACCGCCAGCACCGCGCCTTCCTTCGGCATGCCCTGCAGGATGTGGAACTTGCGGCCTGCCGCCTGTGCGTCCTGGTTCGCCTGGAAGATGTCGTTGCTGTAGCCGTGCACGAGCCAGATGTTGCCGACGGTCAGCTCCTTGATGTACGACGACGCGTTGAACGCCGCCCAGTACGGTTTCGCCTTCTTGATGAGCGCAGCGGCCTCGTCCCAGTGCTTGGGGTCGACGTCGTTGGCCGAATAGCCAAGGTATTTGAGCGCCGCCGCGAACAGCTCGTTCGCGCTGTCCAGCACGGTGACGCGACCTTTCACCTTCTCGAGATACTTCGGATCGAACACGACCGCCCACGTGTCGGTGGGCAGGCCGAGTTCCTTCATCTTCTCGTCGTTGTAGCCGAGGATCGTCGTCGACATTGCATATGGCACCGAGTACTGGTTGCCGGGATCGAACGGCGTGTTCAGGTACGCCGGGTCGACGTTTTTCAGGTTCGGAATCGCCGTCTTGTCGATCGGCTTCAGTTGCCCGCCGCGGATCAGCGCCTGCACGGCGTTGCTCGTCGGCACGAGGACGTCGTAGCCCTTGGCGCCAGCGGCGAGTTTCGCGAGCAGCTCCTCGTTGTCCGAGTAATACGTCTGCACGACTTCGCACTGGCATACGCTTTCGAAACGCTTGATCGTTTCCGGCGCGATGTAGTTGTTCCAGTTGTACAGGTGAAGCTGGTCGCGTGCGTGCGCAGGCGAAACGGCGGCGAAGGCAGCGGCCAGCAGGGTGGCGACGAGGGCGGTCAGGGTGCGCAGGGTCATGGTCACGTATCCCGGTCGGATCGAAGCAGCGTGGGCGACAGTTTGGCGGCAATGACGATCAGCAGCAACGTCAGCAGCATGAGCAGCGTTGACACGGCGTTCACCTCGGGCGTAACCGAGATCTTGATCATCGAGTAGATCAAGAGCGGCAGCGTCACCGTTCCGGCCCCCGCGGTGAAGAATGTTATGACGAAATCGTCGATCGACAGCGTGAATGCCATCAGCGCGCCGGCGATGACACCCGGCATGATCAGCGGCAGCGTCACGTAGCGGAAGGCGTTCGCCGGCGTCGCGCCACAGTCGCGCGCCGCTTCGGTCAGCGCCTCGTCCATGCCGGCGAGCCGCGCGCGCACGACGATCGCGACAAAGCCGATGCAGAACGCGATGTGCGCGAGCGCGACGGACACGAGTCCGAGCGTGAAGTTGAGAAGGACGAAGAAGATCAGCAGCGAGACGCCCATCAGGATCTCGGGGATCGCGATCGGCGTCAGCACCAGGACCGGCAGCAGCCGCAGCTTGTAGCGGTGCATCGCGACGCCCGCCATCGTGCCGAGCACCGTGGCAACGAGGCTCGCCGTCACCCCGATCAGCAGCGAATTCCCGGCGGCGACCAGCATGTCGTCGTCGGCCGCGAGCCTGCGATACCAGTCGAGCGTGAAGCCGACCCATTCCGCGTTCAGCCGTGAATCGTTGAACGAGTAGACGACGACGATGACGAGGGGAACGTACAGGAACGCGTAGGCGCAGAGCGCTGCCGCCCACAGCCACGCCGAGCGTCTACGCACGCGAGGCGACCTCCGCGCCGCCGCGGCGTCCTATCCACGCGGCCGCGCCGGCGAGCAGCAACGCTGCAACCGTCAGCACGATCGACAGCACGCTGCCAAACGGCCAGTCGCGCGTTTCGAGGAACTGCTGCTTGATCAGGTTGCCGATCAGCGTGTCGTCGGGCCCGCCGAGGATGTCGGGGATCGCGAAGATGCCGAGCGCCGGAATGAATACCAGCGCGGCACCGGCGTAGACGCCCGGCAGCGACAGCGGAAACGTCACGCGCCAGAACCGGTGCCATGCGTTGGCGCCGAGGTCCTGCGCCGCGTCGAGCAGGGCCTGGTCGTGTTTCTCCAGGTTCGCGTACAGCGGCAGCACCATGAACGGCAGGTGCACGTAGACGAGGCACGTCAGCACCGCGAATGCACTGAACAGCAGCGGTACCGGACCCAACCCGAACATCGAGAGCGCGCTGTTGACGACTCGCGCCAGCGCGGCATTGGGCCCGAGGATGATCATCCACGCATAGACGCGGATCAGGAAGTTGCTCCAGAACGGAAGGATGACGAGCAGCAGCAGGAGTTCGCGGTATCTCCCGGGGCTCTTGGCGATCAGCGACGCCAGCGGATACGCGAGCAGGAGGCAAAGCAGCGTCGTGAGCGCCGCATACCATGCCGATTTGATGAAGACCTGCAGGTAGACGGGCTCGGCGAAAAAGCGCACGTAACTTTCGGCCGTGAGGTCGAGCCTGCCGGCCTCGTCGGTCAGCGGCGCCAGCCCGCCGAATTCGCCGGGCGTGCGAAACGACGCCAGCACCATGATCAGCGCGGGGACGGCAAAGAACACGAGGAGGTAGACGACCGGCGGCAGGCTCACGAGCCACTTGCCGACCGCGGCGGGACGTCGCGGGCGCTCGCGAGCCGTCATGCGTCGATGAAATGCCCGGCGTCGACGCGCCAGCTCGTCTCGACCGCGTCGCCGACCTCGAAGAACTTCGCGCGGCCGCTCTGCGAGTTCGCGAGCAACGCTTCGATGCGCGCGCCGCCTTCCGTCGCGACGCGGTAGACGGTCACGTCGCCCATGTAGAGAAGATCGGCGACCGTCCCGCAAAAATGGTTGTCCGGCGAATCGGAAGAAGCGCTCGCGACGATGCGGATCTTTTCCGGTCGCAGCGCGACGGTCCCGGTGCTGCCCGCGGCGAGCGATGAACGCGCCGCGATGCGCACCGGCCCGAGCCCGGCGACGTCGAGCGTCACGATGGCACCATCGTTGCCGGTGACCGGCCCGCTCAGCAGGTTGCATTGCCCGATGAAGTCCGCGACGAAGCGCGTCTTCGGGAAGCCGTAGATTTTCGACGGCTCGTCGAGCTGCTCGACGCGGCCGCGATTCATCACCGCGATCCGGTGCGACAGCGCGAGCGCCTCGGTCTGGTCGTGCGTCACGTACACGAACGCAATGCCGACTTCCTTCTGCAGATTGATGAGCTCGATCTGCAGTTCCTCGCGAAGCTTCGCGTCGAGTGCGGCGAGCGGCTCGTCGAGCAGCAGCATCGTCGGATGCGTGACGAGCGCGCGCGCGATCGCAACGCGCTGCTTCTGGCCGCCCGACAACTCGTGCGGAAAACGCTTCTCGAACCCGATCAGCCGCACGTCCTCGAGCGCGGCGGCAATCCGCGCCGGCCGCTCGCTCGCGGGCACGCGCGCCA
>DASSEA010000111.1:0-4350 GCA_035696805.1 Casimicrobiaceae bacterium | reverse complement strand
CGGCGATGGCGGGCACGTATGCGATCAACGTCTCGGGGGCGTCGATCGGCGACGACCAGTTCCTCGACTACGTCCGCGAAAGCTTCGCGCGCTTCCGCATTCCGCACCGGTCGATCTGCTTCGAGATCACCGAGACGACGGCAGTGACGAGCCTGTCGAAGGCCGCGGAGTTCATCGGCGCGCTGCGCGAACCCGGCTGCCGCTTCGCGCTCGACGACTTCGGCGTCGGCGTGTCATCGTTCACGTACCTGAAGCAGTTGCCGGTCGATTACCTGAAGATCGACGGCAGTTTCGTGCGCAACATGCTGCACGACCCGGTCGACGCGGCGATGGTCGAGGCCATCCATCGAATCGGTCGCGTCATGGGCAAGCAGACGATCGCGGAATCGGTCGAGACCGCTGCGACGCTCGAAGCGCTGCGCAGCGTCGGCGTTGATTTCGCGCAGGGCAACGCGATCGCACCGCCCACGCTCTTCGCGCCCGCCGGCCTGCGTCGACGCGCGCCGCGTCCCGAACGCGCGCACCGCGATTCCGTGCAACGCGCGCCGGCCGTGCTAGTGTCGCGCCTCAACCACGACAAGGGCGCGCGATGAGCCAGGCGTCAAAAATTGCGGTCGTCACCGGCGCGGGGAGCGGCATCGGCAAGGCCGTGGCGCTCGCGCTCGTCGAGGCCGGTTACCGCGTCGCGCTCGCCGGGCGGCGCGCCGATGCACTCGATGCAACCGTGCGCTCCGCCGGGGCCCGCAGCGCGGATCTGCTGCCCGTCGTCACCGACGTGACCGACGCGGACTCGATTGCGCGTCTGTTCGCCACGGTGCGCGAACGCTTCGGACGCCTGGATCTGCTGTTCAACAACGCCGGCATCGGTTCGCCGGCCGTTCCGCTCGACGAACTGCCGCTCGCAACGCTGCGGGTGGTCATCGACACCAACCTGTTCGGCGCGTTCGTATGCACGCAGCACGCGCTCCGCATGATGAAGTCGCAAACGCCACGGGGCGGCCGCATCATCAACAACGGCTCGATCTCGGCGCACGCGCCACGGCCCGATTCGGCGCCGTATACGGCCACCAAACACGCGATCACCGGCCTCACCAAGTCGACGTCGCTCGACGGTCGGAAGTACGACATCGCGTGCGGCCAGATCGACATCGGCAACGCAGCCACGGAAATGGCGGCGCGCATGGCGACTGGCGTTCCGCAGGCGCATGGCGCGATCGCCGTCGAACCTTTGATGGACGTCGCGCACGTGGCGAGCGCCGTCGTGTACATGGCGAGCCTGCCCCTCGCCGCGAACGTTCAGTTCATGACGGTGATGGCGACCAACATGCCCTTCGTCGGTCGCGGTTGATGCGCCATCGACTTTGGGGTCAGAGCAATAAGTCGACTTGTTGCTCTGACCCCAAAGTACGTCACGTGCATCCGCGCAGCAGGTAGATCAGAATCAGGATCGGCACCGGGATGCCGATCAGCCACGCCAGGATGTAGCCCCAGCGCCCCTCCTGCAAATGCCGAAGCGTCGGCGGGCGCGACAAGGGTGGCGTGAAGCGGGGCGGTTCGTTCATGGCCGCGTCTCCGGTTTTTCTTGGGTGGTGCCGGCGGCGCGCGTTTCGATGATGTCGGGCGCCCTCACCGGGTCGAAATCCGTCCATTTGCCATTGCGCCACGAACCCTCGGCGCGTTCGATCATCCTCGCGCCGCCACTGCGCATCAAACCTACGGCAAGTTCCTCGTCCTCAGCCGACTCGGTGTTGACGGCGACCATCACACCCGCGGGCCGAGGTTCGACTGCAGGTCGATCGTCCCCCATCCGGTTGACCGCACCTGCGAGCGATCCGGCGTAGGCGCCCGCAGCAGCGCCGCCGGCGATGGCAATCGGACCCACGAGCGGCATGGCCGCAAGTCCGGCGACGGCGCCCACCGCGGTGCCGATCGCAGCGCCGCTGACCGCGCCCCCCTCACCGCCCTCGGCCTTCGGATCCGCGTCCTGATCGCCGCCGAGAGGCAATCCGTTATGACGCCCCGGCGGGTTCAGCGCGAACTGGTCGAGACTGGCCGCTTCGAACCCCGCGTCGTGCAACTCGCGCGTGACCGCGGTCGCCGATTGCTCGTCGTCGAACACGCCTGCAACGATCTGCGTCATGTAAACGCTCCGTGCTTGTCCCGGACCCGGGATCGATGAGCCGAGCGTAGCGGCGATGCACCCGCAGCCTGCATCGGCACGCCACGGAATTGAGTGTAGGGCTCGGCCTACGCTAGCCGCGTCACTGCCCGTGATCGGTGGGCGCATTGCCCGGACACTCGGGAACCCTGCCCCAGAAGTCCTTGCAATAGCGGAAACGCACGCGCTGATCGCAGATGACGCGCGTGATGAAATCCTCGCGGGTGCAGCGCGACAACTCCTCGCGCATGCGCGACCACGGATCGGCCGCACGCGCGGCCGTGGTCGCTTTCGGCGCGGCGGCGACGACCGCGGGTGGCGAGGCGACGGGAGCAGGCGCGAGCGCCGCTCCGTGCGACTCCGGGCCTTTATCGGGTGCCATGCGTCGTGTCGTGCGCGGCGCGGGCCGCGCGGGCAGCGGCCGGATTTCGACGGCCTGCGTTTCGGTTGCCGCTGGCGCGGCCTGCACAGCGGCGGGGGTCGCCGACGCCGCCGAAGCGCTGTCCGACCCGCTCGCGCTGCTGCCAATCGCAGCCGGCGGCGCAGCGACGTCGTTCGGCGTTCGCCGCGTGTTCGGCGGCGTCGCGTCCGGCGGAAACGACGACATCACGCTGTCGCCTTCATCGCGCGTCGCGCTGCTGGTCACCACTGCATCCGGTTGCAGGAAGCGCACGATGGCGAAGGCGATCACGGCCACCAGGACGCACGCAGCAACGATTCCCACTGCAAGCCCGGTACGACGTGGCAATGCGGCGTACGCGGGCTGCGCAGTATCGGCCGTCGATGATGCTGCGCGCGCGTGGGTTGCTGCGACCGTTTCGCTCGTCGCCCGCGGCTGCCAGGGCGCCGGCTCCGATTCCCGCGCAACCGAACCGCCGGTGATCGGTTCCGCCTGCGCAGCGTTCGCCGCCTGACGCGACGGTGAGCGTCGACCGGACGCCATCGCCGCGGCCGCAACCGCGGCAATGGGTGTCGGCAATGCCTGCTCGGCGCCGCAATGAATGCAATAACGCGCGCCGGAGGGATTGTCCTTCGCGCAATTCGCGCACTTCATACGAAGTGTCTCCAATAGCCTCGCCGCGACGTTCGGCAGAGGCCATCGGCATATGCTGCCCCAAAGCGGGTCGCGTTAGAAGCGTTCCGTCATATTTACAAGACGGCCGGTTGTACGAAGTGCCAACGACCCCGGGGCCGTGCTGCGCCTCCGGCGCGGCGATCGGCGTGCGAGGGATGAACTCTTATACTGCGGCTTCGGAACCGGGGCGCCTGGCCCCGCATGAGGTCACCGACGATGAAAATCGATGTGGCGAAAATCGAGCAGCTGACCCGCGAACTGCTGCGTGCGCTCGGAGAGGATACGGAACGCGAGGGACTCGTCAAGACGCCCGAGCGCGTCGCGAAGGCGATGGCATTCCTCACGTCCGGCTATCGCACGGACATGGCGACGCTCATCAACGGGGCGATCTTCACGCAAACGACCAACAGCATGGTCATCGTGAAGAACATCGAGGTCTACAGCCTGTGCGAGCATCACATGCTGCCCTTCTTCGGCCGCTGCCACATCGGCTACATTCCCACCGGCCGCGTGTTCGGCGTGAGCAAGCTCGCGCGGCTCGTCGACATGTACGCGCGCCGCCTGCAACTGCAGGAACGCCTTACCGAGCAGGTGTCGCAGGCCGTCATGGAGTCCATCGACGCGCGCGGCGTCGGCGTGATGATCGAGGCCCGCCACCTGTGCATGATGATGCGCGGCGTCGAGAAGCAGAATTCCGAAATGGTCACGTCGTCGGTGCTGGGTACGTTTCGTGATTCGGAAGCGACGCGCGACGAGTTCCTGGCACTGATCGGCCCGCGCGGCATCTGACCGCGCGACCCGCGCGGCGTACGAACCCTGCTGCACTTCGCGAGCCTCACCGCACCGCTGTTCCTGCTCGTCGTGCTGGGCTATCTGCTGTCGCACTTCGGCTGGCCGCGCTCGGCATCCGACGCCCTGACGCGCTTCGTGTTCAACGTCGCGGTGCCGGCGCTGCTGTTTCGACTGATGAGCGATTTCTCGCGGCTGCCGCGCGTCGATGCGCGGCTGCTCGTCGCGTTCTTCGGCGGCTGCCTGATCGTCTATGCGGCAGGCCGCCTCGTCGGCGCGACGATGTTCCGCCTGAACGGCGTCGAGCAGTCGGTATTCGCCATGGGCG
>DASSEA010000110.1:0-8268 GCA_035696805.1 Casimicrobiaceae bacterium | reverse complement strand
TTCGTGTGCGTGGACAGGTCGACGAGCACGTCGAGATCGGCTTCGGCGATGCGCGCCGCCGCCCCGGTGTCGCCGATTCCGTCCACGGAATGCAATGGGATATGCGACGCGTAACGTTCGGTCCACTCGTCGCGCGCCGTCGTCGTCGCATAGCCGACGATGTCGAAGCGCTCGCGATCGTGATGCCGCAGCGCCTCCCACATCATCTTTCCCATGACGTGGTTGCGGAAGTCCCCGGACAGGTAGCCGATCCGCACCCGACCCGGTGTGCGTGGAACGCGTCGTTGCCATGGTTCGCCATAGATCGTTCTCGCGAGTGCATCGTGCGTGCGCGCGTGGCGCGCGATCAATTGCGGCTCGACGTCGAAGAAATGCAGCAGGTAAAGGATCTGCTGGAGCGCGTCGAGGACCTCGATCGAGTCCCCTTGCGAAAAACGTCCGCTGCGAAGCCCGTCCAGATACGCGTCGAGCTTCTTGAAGTCGGCGCGATACGCGCACACTTCCAGGCCGAGCGCTGCAAGCGACAGGTGCTGCGGACAATGCGCTTCGAAGCGTTCGAAGTTGGCGAACCACGCGTCGATCCGACCGGACGTGATCAGCGTCTCGGCCAGGGCTTTGTACGCCGCAGCGTGCGCTGGCGCGCGCTCGAGCACGTGAGAAAACGCGGCGATCGCCGCGCCCGCGTTGCCCTGTTGATCGAAGATCACGCCGAGATTGAAATCGGCCGCATGAAGCGCCGGGTCGAAGGCAAGCGCACGCTGATACGCCCGCGCGGCTTCCGCCGGCTCGCCTGCCATCTGCAAGGCAACGCCGTGGTTGTAATGGGTCTCGCCATGCGTCGGATCGCGCTTCAGCGCTTCGACGAACGCTGCAGCCGCCGCGCCCGTGTCCCCCGCCTTCAGCGCGGCACGTCCGACCGCGCGCCACAGCCGCAACCCATCGGGCGACCGCTCAAGTCCTTCACGCGCGATCGCCATGGCCGCAGCCGGGTTGCCGGCATCGACCTCGAGGTCGGCAAGCGCCTCTCGCGCATCGACGAACGCCGGCGCCGCGTGCACGGCGGCACGCATCTGCTCGAGCGCGGTCGCGTGGTCGCCTGCAGAACGCGCGAGCTGGCCGGCCAGATAGAACGCCGGCGCGAACCCGGGCTGCGCGCGCAGCACCCGCGCGTAGCCGTCGGACGCATGGGCGACGTCGCCCTGCTCGTGCGCGCGCACGGCGCCCTCCCAGAGTTTCGACAGCTCGGTGGCTCCGAGCTCCGCCGAGGATTCTCCCGCAACCGCCTTCGCCAGCGCGGCGATTGCGTCGCCGAACGCCGGGATCGCACACGCTTGGTCGTCGGTAAAGATGCGGTCGAAAAGGCGTCTCGCCACGGGGACGTTTTCGAGCTGCAACGACCACATCGCGCGCGCGGGCCGATGGACGAGCAGCGGCCCGGTCGGCAGATGCAGACCCGCAACATCGACGAGGACGTCGAAATCGAACGCCGCCATGCCTCGCGACGCCGATGCAACATCCGCGGGTAGTGGCCGAACGTCGAGGCCGGCGCTGGCGCTCGAGAGCGTCGCTTCCATCGTGCCGTCAGGCGCAGCGAACACGGTCCAGCGCAATGCGACGGTGGCACGCGCAGCGATGGCGTCGACGATTGTCGCGAGCTCCGCGAGCTGCCCCTGCGCGCAGACGATGCATGCGCGCACCTGTGCGCCCGCGGTACGAAGCGGCCAGAGCGTCGGCATCGCCGGCTGGTCCAATGCGTAACACGCTTCGGCATAACGATCGGCAAAGGCCTGTGCGCGTTCCAGCAGCCTTGCCTTGGCAGCCGCGAGCGCAAGCAACCGCAACGTATCCGCGTTCGCACGCGTGATCGGCGCAACGGCGGCTGCGTCGAGCGCGACTTCGACGGCCCGTCGAAACGCGGCGGGATGTTCGAGCGCACGCAACGCAACGGCCGCGAGTAGTGGCAAGGGAGCGTTCGTACTCGACTGCAGCGCCGACGCCAGCCTGTCGTCGGAGGCGGACTCGCCGTTCGCCATGCCAGCCAGACACGCGAGCGCCTTCGCTCGCGGTTCATCGGGCTGCACCGCGAGCACGCGGCGCGCCGCCTGCAGCGCCGCATCGATTTGACCCGTCGCCGCGAACGCGTCGGCGAGGGCATGCAGGCTCGGTACGTGCTGTGGCGACAGTTCACTTGCGTGTTGCCAAGCCGCGATCGCTTCGGCGTAATTGCCAAGCGACCACGCGACTTCGCCCAGGTGAAAGCGCGCGTCGATGCCGCTCGCCGCTTCACGCAATGCGCGGCGATAACACAGCAGTGCATCGATGGCCCGGCCCTCGGCTTGGTGCGATCGGCCGCGCGCGAGCCAGCCGGCGTACCGCTCGAATGTCATCGCGGCGCGTTTCGCCCCTGCACGCATTCAACCATCGAGCCGTGCTTTCAGTGCGTCGATCACAGGGGCTGGCGTCATGCGATACAGCACGCGGCCTATCGGCGTGCGCCGAATCGCCAGCGCGCGTCGCGCAAAGCGTGCCATCCAGCCGGTTTCCTCGTGCGCCGCCATGCGCGGCTCCAGGATGTCGCCGCTCTCCGCGGACGTCGGTTCGGGCGGCGTCCACGCGTGGTAGCCGAGCGCGTCACGAACGCGCAGATTGGTGAAGCGAGCGACCGCCCAATGCGCAGACCGCCCGGCGACGGCAGCGTCGTAGTGCGCAAGCGTCGCATCCGCCATCTGTTGCGGTGAGGCGTGAGCAACGGCGCGCGCGTTCGCCGCGGCGTGCGCGCGAGCATCGCGGGCTGCGTCGCCAGCGAGAGCCACCAGGCGGTCGAGCATCCGCACGTCGTCACGCCATTCATCGTCGGTCAGCACCCAGCCTGCGCCCGACGCGCTGACGCGCTCGGCGAGCGCGCCGATCGGCGGCACCAGCGCGGGCATTCCCGCACGCCACGCTTCCGACAACGTATAGCTGAACGTTTCGGGTCCTGCCGACGGAAACAGCACGAGCCGCGCGCGGTAGTGTTGCAGCAGCGCGGGAAGGTCGCGTGAGTCGTAGCGGCCGTGGACCGTCAAGCGCGCGTCGTCCGATTGCCACGGTCCCTGCTGCACATCGAGATAGCCGATGACGACGATGCGCAACGCGATCCGCCGCTCGCCGATCAGCTCGATCAGGTGCTCGATACGCCGCGCGCCTTTGTCCGGTCCGATTGCACCGAGCGCTGCCACGACGGGCACGCCGTCGTCGGGAAGCAAGGCTGCCAGCCGCAGGCCGTACGCCGGCGTTGCTTCGGAAGCGGCCGTGCCATGCGGGATCACCGCCACGTCGGTCCGCGCGAAATAGCGGTGGAACATCGTCGACGCCCACTGCGACGGCGCAATCACGAACGCCGCGCGCTCGACGAGCGCAGCGTGCCGTTCGCGCCACGAACTCACGTTCACCCCGGCGAACGCCGGCTGCGCTTCGACACATGCCTGACAGGCCCGACGATCGGTGACGCCGCCACAGTAGCGACCGTCGCGGTCGAGAAACGTGATCGTCGGGCACGCGAAATTCAGATCGTGCAGCGTATAGCCGAAAGGCACCGAGGCGTGCTCGAGCGCCTGCATCAGTCCCTCGCGGCAGGCGGAAATGTTATGCAGGTGCACGAGCGAGATGCCGAACGTTGCCGTCAGGCCGGCGAGGAAGTCGTGCCAGCTTTCGCCCCGCGCGCGAGCGAATGAAAAGGTGACGATGCTGCGATCGCGTCGATGTTCCTCGAGCTGCCAGTGGTCGCCCACGGCGACCACGAGGTAATGCCGCCAGGACTCGCGGGACGCGGCGATCAATGCACGCACGTGCGTTTCCGTTCCGCCGCCGTGATGATGGATGACATGCAGGACGCCGCGCGTGGGCTCCGCCGAGGCGAGACGCGACTGCGCCGCCTGGCGCAGCGCGCGAAGCGGGTCGCCTGCGATGTAGCGCTCGACCATGTCCGCGTAATGCGGATGGCGCCCAAGCAGTCGTTCGAGGTTGCGCCGGCCGAGCTGCGCCTTGCGTCCGGCGAACGAGCGCCCGCCTGCATGCACGACGAAAGCGTCGTCGGCAAGCACGTTGCGCCATCCGGCGCGCGCGGCGCGCAGGCAGAAATCGTTTTCCTCGCCGTATCCGGCGCCGAACGCGAGGTCGAACGTGCCGATAGCCTGGATTGCTTCGCGGCGCACGAACATGCAGAAGCCGACGCCCGTCGGCAGGTCGGGATACGTCGGAACCGCGGCGGATGCGAGCGCTGCACGAACCGGCTCCGGGTCGGCGTCGTCGGGCCACGGATTGTCTTCGCAAAACCGTGGAAACGAGCAGATCTCGGCATTGTTGGAGAACGGCGTCACCGTCGCAATGCGCGGATCGGACGCCGCGCAACGCGCCAGCGCGTCGAGCCAGCCGCGCGTGACGATCGTGTCCGAGTTGAGCAGCACGACGTCCGCACGCGACGCGGTCATGCCGCGATTCGCCGTCGCGGTGAACCCGACATTGCGCGGATTGGCGAGCAGTGCGATGCGCGGATCGCCGCGCTGCTCGAATTCGCGGAAGACGTCGCGCACGCCGCTATCGGGCGACGCATCGTCGATGAGCACGAGACGAAACGGTCGTGCCGTGCACGCAAGCACGCTCGCCACGCAGCGTCGCAGGTCGTCCGGTGCGTTGTAGACCGGGACGACGACGTCGATGGGTCGTTCGCCGCTCGGTGACGTCATGCGGCGCGCATTCGGTTCCAGAGCCGGCGCGCGCGCAGCAGCGGCAGCGTGCACCACCAGCGCACGCTTTCGCGGTACGTCATGATGCGTTCCTGCGCGGCGACCTGGCCTGCCAGGCGGTCGCGCTCGGTGATCGCGGCACGCAGCTGCGCCTGCAGCGCTTCGTCGGCCGCCGCACGTTCGCTGATGATGTGATCCCGGTGCGTGACCATCGCCTGCAGTTCATTGGAGTGGCGAATCTGGTCACGCAACTCGGCGTCGCGCGTTTTCAACAACGCGTCCAGCCGCAACACTTCGCGCGCCTCCCCGTCGATGCGCTCGAGTTCGCGATCGTCGCTGTCCGTGAACAGCGACAGCGAATGAAACGGCGCCGGCAACGCCGCGGTCGTTCGCGCGGCCATCACCACGAAATACATCGCAGCTGGCGGCTCCGCTGGCCGTGCCATCGTGGCGTCGCCGACCGACGCCTCGTAGGAAACACTCGGTTCTTCGCACCACAGCGCCGAACCGAGGTAGCGTCGCTGGCGGTACCAGCGTTGCGCGGGAAAATGCGGTCCGAGCAAGCGCGCGAGTTCGTCGCGATCGAGCTCGTGCCGATGAAACGGGTTCGAGTAGCCGCGTGCATCGCTGTATTCCGGGCGATTGGGCGACGACAGCAGCAGCATGCCGTCGCCCTTCAGCACGCGCGCGAATTCCGCGAGCATCCGCGGCTGATCGGCTGCGTCGAGATGCTCGATCGTCTCGAACGAAACGGCGACATCGACGCTGTCGTCCGGAAGCGGAAGCGATGCCGCCGATCCTTCCACGAACGCGACGTTGGCGCGATTCGCGTACGCCGTGCGCGCGTGCGCAAGCGTGGCGGCGTCGATGTCGACGCCGGTCACGTGCGAAGCCGCGTCCGCGAGAACGACGCTGCCGTAGCCCTCGCCGCACGCGACATCGACGACGCGCCGCCCCGCGACGAATGCGCGCGCGAACGCGTAGCGATGCCAATGTTCGTGCGCGATTTCGCCGGCGGTTCCCGGCACGTAACGCTCGCCGGTGAACTCGAGGTCGGCGCTCATCGGTTCATTCGTGGGCGAATCCAGGCAGGGGCGTGCGTGAATCTTGGATTTTACTCAATTCCATCGATGTGACAGGCGCACGAAGCCGAGCTCGCGCGTCGCGCCGGTGACGTCGATCGTGTGCTCGACGTGATCGAAGAGCCGCACGCCTTCGGGATCGAGCGCATGCGCGCGCACGACGTAGCGTCCGGGCAGCAACGCCAGATCGGGAAACGTCAGCGAGAACGCGTGGCGATTCGGCGTAACGCGCTGCGGCGACACGTGTTCCATGTCGGACGCAACGCCGTAGACCGGCGTTCCGTCCGCGCGCACGATGCCGATGAGCACGACGGGCGTGCGGTCGTCCGGCGAGTACACTTTTCCGCGCACCGTCAGCGTCGCTCCCTGAGCGAGCGTGTCCGGCTCCACTGCCAGCGCTTCGATCGCATAGACGCCGCTCGCCGCCGCATGATCGGGCGCGAGCGGTCGCTTGGCGCGCGCTTCCTTTTCCTCGTGATAGGCGAGATACGCCCGCGTGACGTCGGCCGCGGCGCCGTAGCGCTCGACGCGGCCATCCTTCAGCCATAGCGCGTGCGTGCACAGCTTCTGCACGTGATACATGCTGTGCGAACACAGCAGCAGAGTGCCGCCCTGCTTCAGATAGCGTTCCATCCAGGCGATGCAACGCTTCTGGAACGATTCATCTCCGACCGCGAGCACCTCGTCAGTAATGAGGACGTCGGGCGACAACGCCGTCGCGACGGCAAAACCCAGCCGGACGACCATTCCCGACGAGTACTGCTTCAATGGGTCGTGAATATGTTCGCCGAGATCCGCGAACGCGATGATTTCGTCGCGCTTCGCGCCGAGTTCGGACGGCGCGAGGCCGAGCAGCGCCGCGGCCAGGTCGATGTTCGCGAGGCCGGTGTACTCCGGATGGAATCCCGAACCGAGTTCGAGCAACGCGCCGACCCGGCCGTTCACCGCGACCGTGCCGCGCGTCGGTTGGATCACGCCGGCGACGACCTTCAGCAGCGTCGACTTGCCCGCGCCGTTTTCGCCGATGACGCCGAGCGATTCGCCGCGGTGCATCGAGAACGTGACGTCGTCGAGCGCGCGAAAAACGTGCGCGGCGCCACGTCCGCGCAGCAGATCAACGACGAGCCGCACGCGCCCGCCGCGCGTTTCGACCTTCGCGTAGTCCTTACCGACGCTAGCGAGCGCAAGGAGTGGCGCTGTCATCGATCGATGTACGGGATCGCGCCGCTGCGACCTGCGCAGTAACCGGCCGCCATGAGCACCCTGTCAGACGGAGCCTTCGTCATGCACGCCCTTTCAGACGAAGTCTTCGAAGTGCGGCGACAACCGGCGGAACACCCAGCGACCGCCGACGAACAGCAGCAGTGCGACAGCGAGCGCAACTGCGTCCGCAGGCTGCAGCGCGACCTTGCCGTCGAGCAGCGCGTCGCGCAGGCGCCCGACGACCCAGGTGAAGGGGTTCGCCGAAACGAAATCGCGCATGCCCTCGGGCACCATGACGA
Source organism: Casimicrobiaceae bacterium (assembly GCA_035696805.1). Taxonomy (GTDB): domain Bacteria; phylum Pseudomonadota; class Gammaproteobacteria; order Burkholderiales; family Casimicrobiaceae; genus VBCG01. Next base: position 960 of record DASSEA010000110.1, on the reverse strand, counting down.
GTGGATAGAGAATGGGCGTCAGGTACATCAGCATCATGAGCAACGGCATCAGCACGTGCTCGACGTCGCGAACGAACACCTGCAACGCAGCGAGGAGCAGCGTAAGTCCCGTCGCGGCAATCAGCACGACGAGCCAGATCGGCGTGGCAACGACAAGGCCGCGCAAATGGACAGGTTCGCCTGCGATGCGCAATACGACGAGGATCGCCACGTAACCGACGAACTGCAACGCAAATGTCGCCGCAACGGACGCGAGCACGACGAGTTCGTGTGGAAACGCGACCTTGCGGATCATCCCCGAATAACCGGCGAGACTCACCGCGCCGCGCTGCAACGCCTCCTGCGCCGCGAGCCAGGGCCACAACGCAACGGCGACGAACGCGAGGAAGCTCTGGCCTGCGAAACCGGTGGCGCGAAACACGTGCGTGAACACGAAGTGGTAGACGCCGAGCAGCGCAAGTGGCGACAGCAGTGCCCAGGCGAAACCGGTGACGCTGCCGAGATAGCGCGTCGTCAGTTCACGCCGGAAGAAATTGAGAAACAGCGCGCGATCGCGCGCACTGATTGCCGTTGACGCCCGAGTTCCGCGCACCGGTGCTGCGCTCGCGGCAGCCCGCTGATTCACGCGGCGCCGTCGATGCCTGGAAGAAGGCGAAGCCGGCCGGTCACGCGGGAACGCCGCTGTGCGCGCTCACTTCGGTGCGGCCTGTCCGGAGCGCGCTCCACGCGGCGCCTGCAGGAGCTTCGGGTCGACGCGGGTGACGAGTCCATCGATCGCGGCCTGGTTCACGTGCAATTCCGGATCACTGTGAATCGCCTGGATCCGCGCATCGCGCTGCTCGGTGACGTACCGTTTCTCGAGATCGCGCATGATCGTGTCGCGAACGTTCTCGAACGGTTCTTGCCGCGGTGCGCGACGCTCTTCGAGACGCACGACGTGATACGCGGATGCTCCTTTGA
>DASSEA010000109.1:0-3535 GCA_035696805.1 Casimicrobiaceae bacterium | reverse complement strand
CGACTTCAGCCGCGAGGGCCTCGGCAACATCGACACGGACGAAGTCGACCCGATCGCCGAAGCGGAGGTGTACCTCGCCTACGGCCGCGATGCGCAGGCCGAGGAGATCCTGAAGGACGCGCTGAAAAAAGATCCGCAGCGGCAGGAGATTTACCTCAAGCTGCTGGAGATCCACTCGCAGCACAACAAGCCGCAGGCGTTCGAAACGGTTGCTTCCGAGCTCTTTGCCGTCAGTCACGGGCAGGGCGATGTCTGGCACAAGGCGGTCACGCTTGGGCGCCAGCTCGATCCGGCCAACCCGATGTTCCAGGACGGCGCCCCGGCACCGGTTGCGCCGCGTGAAGCGGCCAGCGCAGCACCTTCGCTTTCCCTTGCGCCACCGCGCTCGCCGCTGCACGAGACACCCGCGTTCAGCGATGGTGACATTTCGCTGACGCCGGAAACCCCGCAACCGATGAAGTCGGCCGCACAGATCCTCGCCGGCGCCGAGGACGCGCTCGCCCGCAGCGCAACGACGCCGGTGGCCGCGGTCGCTGCTGCGCAGAACAGCACGAAGTCCGGACTTGGAGAAGCGGCCGCCGCGTCAAGCGGCGCGTTTGCCGCCGGTGCGGCGAACTTCGCGCAGTCGGTGAACGACCTGTCGACGCGCGTCGACACTCCGGCTGAGCCGCCGCGCTTCGATCTCGATTTCCAGCTCGACGAACTCGATCGTCCCGCGCTCGCGAAGCCTGCCGAAACGAAGTCCGAGCCGGGCCTCGCGTCGGCGCAGGCGTCGTTCGGCGCTCCGGCGAAACCGCTCGAACTCGACAAGCTCGATCTGTCGTTCAACCCCGATCGCCCGGTATTCGACGACCCGACGCCGTCCGTGCTCGATGGCCAATGGCACGACGCCGCGACCAAGCTCGACCTCGCGAAGGCGTACCAGGAAATGGGCGACACCGACGGCGCGCGCGAGATCCTGCAGGAAGTGCTGCACGAGGGCGACGACCAGCAGAAGTCCGAAGCGCAGGGGCTGCTCGCCAAGCTGGCGTCCTGAACGCCACGGCGCGCCTCGCGCTCGCGCTCGAGTACGACGGGCGCGCGTTCTGCGGTTTCCAGGCGCAGCCTTCCGGCTGCAGCGTGCAGGATGCGCTCGAGCGCGCACTCGCGTCGATCGCAGGCAGCCGCGTGCGCGTCGCCGCCGCGGGCCGCACCGACGCCGGCGTGCATGCGACGTCCCAGATCGTGCACTTCGATGCGCCGATCGAGCGTCCCGAGTCCGCGTGGGTCCGCGGCGTCAACGCCCATCTCGACCCCGCAGCCGCCGTGCTCTGGTGCGCCCCGGTCGCAGCAACTTTCCACGCGCGCTTCAGCGCCGCCGCCCGGCACTACACGTACGTGCTGCTCGATCGCGCACAGCGGCCGGGCCTGGTGCGCGGACGCGTTGGCTGGCATCACGCCGCGCTCGATGTCGATGCGATGCGCGACGCCGCGCGCGCACTCGTCGGTACGCATGACTTCTCGTCGTTTCGTGCCGCCGAATGCCAGGCACGCACGCCCGTGCGGACGCTGACGACGCTCGCGATCGAGCGCCGCGGGCCGTTCGTTCGCTTCGATTTCGCGGCGGACGCGTTCCTCCATCACATGCTGCGCAACATCGTCGGCGCGCTGGTCGACGTGGGCTGCGGCCGGCGCGCGGCCGCATGGGTCGCGGACGTACTGGCGGCGACCGATCGCACGCGCGGTGCGGCGACGTTTGCCGCCGATGGCTTGTACTTCCGCGGTGCCTTGTACGATGAACGCTTCGCGTTGCCGCCGACGGTGCGCGAACTGCCAGCGTACGTTCTCTGACCCGATCTCACCGGCCTGCCTCGTGACTGCCAGCTCGCAGCGCACGCGCATCAAGATCTGCGGCATCACCCGCGCGGACGACGCGCGCGCAGCCGTCGACGCCGGCGCGGATGCGATCGGCTTCGTGTTCTGGGGCGGCTCGCCGCGCAGGGTCACGGCGGAGCGCGCCCGCACGATCGTGGCGAACGTTCCGGCGTACGTCGCGAACGTCGGCTTGTTCGTCGATCCGGAGCCCGCCGAAGTCCGTGCGGTGCTCGCGGACGTGCCGCTCGACCTTTTGCAGTTCCATGGCAGCGAACCGGCGGCGTTCTGCCGATCGTTCGGCCGCCGTTACGTGAAGGCGGTGCGCGTGAAAGCGGATCTCGATTTGCTAGAATCGGTGTCGTCATATGGCGACGCTGCCGGTCTTCTCTTCGACGCTTATCGCGACGGCGACCTTCCCGGCGGCACCGGCCACGCATTCGACTGGACGCAGCTCGCGTCCGTACGCGACAGACTTTCCCGGCCGTTGATCCTTTCCGGCGGCCTCGATGCAGCCAACGTCGGACGTGCTATTCGCGACGTGCAACCGTTTGCCGTCGATGTGTCGTCCGGCGTCGAGGAACGCGATGCCGCCGGCGTGCCTCGCCGCGGATTGAAGGACGCAGCGCGCATCCGCGCGTTCGTCGAAGGAGTTCGTAGTGCAGATGGCCGACGCTTCACGGATTCATGACTTGCCCGACGAGCGCGGGCACTTCGGCCCGTACGGAGGCGTCTTCGTCGCCGAGACGCTGGTCGCTGCGCTCGACGAACTGAAGGCCAGCTACGCGCGTTACCGCAACGACCCCGGTTTCGTCGCAGAATTCGAGCGCGAGCTCGCGCACTATGTGGGCCGGCCATCACCGGTCTATCACGCCGAGCGCTGGTCCCGGGAGCTCGGCGGCGCGCAGATCTGGCTGAAGCGCGAGGATCTCAATCACACCGGCGCGCACAAGGTCAACAACTGCATCGGGCAGGCGCTGCTTGCAAAACGGCTCGGCAAGCGTCGCGTGATCGCCGAGACGGGCGCGGGTCAGCACGGTGTCGCAACCGCGACGGTCGCCGCGCGCTTCGGCATGGAATGCGTCGTCTACATGGGCTCGGAGGACGTGCGGCGACAGGCGCAGAACGTCTACCGGATGAACCTGCTCGGCGCGACGGTCGTTCCCGTCGAGTCCGGTTCGAAGACGCTGAAGGACGCGCTGAACGAGGCGATGCGCGACTGGGTGACGAACGTCGACACGACGTTCTACATCATCGGCACCGTCGCGGGGCCGCATCCGTATCCGATGCTGGTCCGCGATTTCCAGAGCGTTATCGGCCGCGAATGCGTGACCCAGATGCCGCAGGCGGCGGGGCGACAGCCGGACATCGTCATCGCGTGCGTCGGGGGAGGCAGCAATGCGATGGGCATCTTCCACGCGTACGTTCCCGATCCCGCCGTAAAGCTCGTCGGCGTCGAAGCTGCGGGCGAGGGGATCGCCACCGGTCATCATGCGGCGTCGCTCGCCGCGGGGCGTCCCGGCGTGCTGCACGGCAATCGAACGTACTTGCTGCAGGACGCGAACGGCCAGATCGCGGAGACGCATTCGATCTCCGCCGGGCTCGACTATCCGGGCGTCGGCCCGGAGCATGCGTGGCTGAAGGACACCGGACGCGCCGAATACGTGTCGATCACCGACGACGA
>DASSEA010000108.1:0-2063 GCA_035696805.1 Casimicrobiaceae bacterium | reverse complement strand
TCACCGACATGTCGCCGATCCGGCGGCCATGACGGTGGGGGCGGGGGCGCTGCTCGATGACGCGTATCTGCGCGAACGCGCGCGCGCCATCGACGAGCGGAGAGCACAGGCGTTCGAACCCGGCAACCCGCCGCGGGGCGGGACCGTCTACGTCTGCGCGGCAGATCGATCGGGAATGATGGTGTCGCTGATCCAGTCCAACTACATGGGCTTCGGATCCGGCGTCGTGGTCCCCGGAACCGGAATCAGCCTGCAGAATCGCGGCGCGGGCTTCACGCTCGAACGAGGTCATCCCAACGAAGTCGCGGGCGGCAAACGGCCCTTCCACACGATCATTCCCGGATTCATGATGCGTGATGGCGCGCCGCTGGCGGCGTTCGGCGTGATGGGCGGGCCGATCCAACCGCCGGGACACGTACAGACGGTCGTGCGTCTTATCGATTACGCGATGAATCCGCAGGCCGTGCTCGACGCGCCGCGCTGGAAAGTCAACGTCGGCCGCTCGATCGATCTCGAGGCGAGCGCTTCACGCGAACTGCGCGCTGGCTTGATCGCGCTCGGTCATCGGCTCGAATCGGTTCCGGACTCGTACATGGATTTCGGCGCCGGACAGATCATCGTCAAGGCAGCCAACGGGTACGTCGCCGCGTCCGACCCGCGCCGCGACGGGCAGGCCGCGGGATTTTAGCGTGGCGCTGCGCAAGCCGCGTTGCGCGAGCGGCGCGTTGCTCGCTACCGACCGTCCATGCGGGCCTTGATCGTCGACAGCGGCACGATGTCGGGCAACTCGATGCGCCTGCGGTCGGGCTCGACGGCGGTGAGCGGCGCCGTCGCCTGCATCGTGGCGAGGCTTCGCCGCGCGAGATCCTGATAGCCCTGCGTCGCTTCGATCTTCCACGCGAGCTCCATGTCCGTCAGCTCCCGCACGACGCGTGCGGGAAGGCCCGCGGCGAGCGTTCGCGGCGGCACGACCATCTTCGCCTTCACGAACGCCATCGCCGCGACGATGGCGGATTCGCCGACGACGGCATCGTCGTTGATGACGCAGTTCATGCCGATCAATGCATTGCGCTCGATGATGCACCCGTGCAGCACGGCGCAGTGGCCGACGTGTCCGTCCTCGCCCACGACCGTGTCGCTGCCGGGGAAACCGTGCGCGACACAGCAGTCCTGGAGGTTGGCGCCCGCACGGATGTCGATGCGTCCGAAGTCGCCGCGCAGCGACGCGCACGGCCCGATGTAACAGCCGGCGCCGACGATGACGTCGCCGATCAGCACGGCCGACGGATGAACGAATGCGGTCGGATCGACCACGGGTGTGACACCGTTGATCGCGTAGACGGTCAGGGAAGTGGGCATGTGTATCGCGCGTGGAGGTCAACCGACGAAGCGCCGGGCATTCGCGAACATCCGGTACCACGGGGAACGTTCTCCCCAGTCGTCCGGATGCCAAGACATCTGCGCCGTGCGCCAGACTCGCTCGGGATGCGGCATCAGGATCGTGAAGCGGCCATTGGCAGTGGTGAGCCCCGTGATGCCCTGCGGCGAGCCATTCGGATTGTACGGATACGTTTCCGTGTTCCGGCCGCGTGGGTCGACGAAACGCAGCGCGACGAGCGGTTGCGCGGCAGCGAGATGCGCTGCATCGCGAAACTCGGCGAAGCCCTCGCCGTGCGCCATGGCCACGGGGATGCGGCTGCCGGCCATGTCCGCGAAGAACAACGACGGCGTCGCCAGCACCTCGAGCATGACGAAGCGCGCTTCGAACTGCTCGGATGCATTGCGGCCGAAATGCGGCCAGTCCTCTGCGCCGGGAATCAGCGCGTGCAGGTTGCTCATCATCTGGCAGCCGTTGCAGACCCCGAGCGCGAACGAGTCGGCACGCGCAAAGAACGCCGCGAACGCATCGCGCAGCGCGGCATTGAAGAGGATCGACTTGGCCCACCCTTCACCGGCGCCGAGCACGTCGCCGTACGAGAACCCGCCGCACGCGACGAAACCCTTGAAGTCGGCCAGGTTCGCGCGCCCTTCGATCAGGTCGGTCATGTGCACGTCGACCGACG
>DASSEA010000107.1:0-6043 GCA_035696805.1 Casimicrobiaceae bacterium | reverse complement strand
ACGCAGCGCCGTCGTACACGGTGATGAATGCGCGAATCGGTTTCATGCAAACGACCGGCCGCGCGACGTGGCGCCAATACCTGCGCGCGAACAACCTGTTCGATCGCAACTACGCCGGCTCCGTGATCGTCGGCGATACCAACGGGCGCTTCTTCGAGCCGGCACCGGGGCGCAACTGGTTCGTCGGCGCGAGCGTCGAAGTGCGGTTGTGACCCCTGCGGCGCGTACGATCGGGCAGGCAGGCGCGCACCTCCGACGAAGAAGATGAATAGCGTGCAACCGATGCCGCGCTACACGCGCACGGCCGTGGTATTGCACTGGGCAATCGCTGTACTCGTCGTCACCCAGGTCACGTGGGGCTGGCTGATGCAGGAGATTCCCAAGTCGCCGCCAGGCGTGCGCGCGGACGCGTTCAACGTGCACAAGTCGATCGGCCTGTGCCTGCTCGCGATGATGCTCGTCCGCCTCGGGTGGCGGCTCGCGCACCGACCCCCGGCGCTTCCCGACCTGCCGCGCTGGCAGCAGCGACTTGCGTCTGCAACGCACATCGCGCTCTACGCGTGCCTGTTGATCATGCCGCTGGCGGGCTACCTGGGCTCGGTCTGGAGCGGATATCCGGTGAAGTTCTTCGGCCTGACGCTTCCGGCGTGGGGCGACAGGAACGATGATCTCAAGGACGCGATGCGCGGATTGCACCTGGTGACCAGCCTGGTGCTGGTGGCGCTGATCGCGCTGCATGTCGCCGGGGCGGTCCATCATGCTCTGCGCGGCGACCGGGTGCTGGGGCGCATGTGGCTTGCGCCCGGGGCCAAAAACCCGGTCAGACTCGACTTTCGCCCGCGTCGGCGTGAGACGTGACGTCAGCGCCGCGATCGCCGCACCTGGAAAATCGCGTGATCGCCGGTCGAAAGTCGATGCCGACCCTGGCTACCTGCGACGCGCCTGCTCGAGCACGTCGACGGTCTGCGCGTGCTTGAATTCGCGCGCCATGTCGAGCGCGCTCTTGCCACGGTTGTCGACGGCGTCGACACGCGCACCGGCTTCGATCAACGCACGCGCCGTATCGGCGTGTCCGTAACCCGCGGCCCACATCAGCGCAGTCAGGTCATTGCGGTAGACGGCGTTCGGATCGACGCCCTTCGCGAGCAGCAGGCGAACGATCTCGGTGTGACCTTCGCCCGCCGCATACGTCATCGCGTTCTTGCCGATGCGGTCGACCGCCGCCGGGTCGGCACCGCGCTCGAGCAACGCACGCGTCATCTCGGCGTTGCCCGCGTGGGCGGCGGCCATCAGCGGCGTGATGCCGTTGACCGCCGCCTCGTTGACGTCGGCCCCGGCATCGAGGAATACGCGCGCGAGGTCGACGCGGTTCTTCTTGAGCGCGATCAGCAGACCCGATTCGCCGAGGCGGTTGCGCGAGTTGACGGCAGCGCCGTCGCGCAACGCGCGCATGACGCCTGGCGCATCTTCGTTGCGTACCGACGCCAGCAGCCGTGCATTCACCGCGAACGGGTCGTCGTCGGCGCGGGCGGGAAGCGGGAACGTCGAAACGAGCGCGACCATGCAAGCCCATGCAAGCCGGATGGGCAGCGGCACGGGTCGATCCTTACGGCGAGGCAACGCCCGCGCCGTCGGATGCGGCCCGTGCAGGTGAATCGGTGTTGGTCGAGCGGAGTGAGCGAAATCGGTGGCCATAGGTTCGCGCGAGGTGACTCGGCGCAGAAGGGCGCGCCGATTTGCAAGTTGGTGGGAAAAGCACTATAACGGCGATCGCCGCACGCACCAACTGCAGGTTCAATACCACTCAGGCGAGGAGACGCATATGAGTTATCGCGACACGGTGATGCGCATCGTCACGGCCGCTGCCGGCCTGGCGCTGGCGCTGTCGATCCACGCGCAGGAAACCGGTACCGGCGCGACGACGACCGCGAAGCCCGTTCCCGACACGCTGCCACAGATCACTGCGGCGATGCTCGACGCTGCCGGCGCCGATGCGAAGAACTGGATCCATCCGAACGGCAGCTACGCGCAGACGCGCTACTACCCGGGCAGCCAGATCAACGCGGGCAACGTCGGCAAGCTGCGGCCCGCGTTCGTGTTTCAGACAGCCGTGCTGGAGTCGATGGAAACCGCGCCGATCGTCGTGAACGGCGTGATGTTCCTGACGACGTCGTTCAACCACGTCTATGCGGTCAACGCGGCGACCGGCGAGGAGTATTGGCACTACAAGCACAAGATGGGGCCGATCACGACCTTCTGCTGCGGCCCGAACAATCGCGGTGTCGCAATCGAGGGCGATCGGCTGTTCATGGGCACGCTCGACGCAAAGCTCGTCGCGCTCGACGCGAAGACCGGCAAGCTGTTGTGGGAGACGCAGATCGCCGATCCCGAGAAGGGCTATTCGGAAACGATGGCGCCGGCTGTCGTCGAGGGCAAGGTGCTGATCGGCACCAACGGCGGCGAATACGGCGTGCGCGGGTTTCTGAAGGCGTTCGACGCCAAGGACGGCAAGCTGCTGTGGACGTTCTATTCGATTCCGGAAAAAGGCCACGAGGGCGTGTGGGCGGAAAACGATGCGACCGGACGCAACATGCACCGCGACATCGCCGCAGAGAAAGCGGCGCTCGCAAAGGACAGCTCGTTCTACCAGACGCTCGGCGGCGGCGTGTGGATGACGCCTGCGATCGACAAGAAGACGCGGACGGTGTTCTTCGTCGCCGGCAATCCCTCGCCGGACCTTTATGGGGCGATCCGCCCGGGCGACAACCTGTACACGAACTCGATGGTCGCCATCGACCTCGACAAGGGCACTTACAAGTGGCACTCGCAGTACATCGCGCATGACGTGTGGGACCTCGACGCCGTCAGCCCGCCGATCCTGACGCAGGCGAAGGACGCGAGCGGCAAGGTGGTCGACGTCGTCATTCACGGCGGCAAGACCGGCCACGTGTACGTGCACGAGCGCGCCACCGGCAAGCTGATCCGCTTTTCGGAAGCGATGATCCCGCAGGAAAACATGTGGGTGCTGCCGACGAAGGAAGGCAAGCGGATGCTGCCGGGCGCCAATGGCGGCGTCGAATGGTCGCCGATGGCCGTGAATCCCAAGCTGCACATGGCGTACGCCGCGAACCTGCACCAGCCGATGACGTATCACGTCGAAGAGGCGCCGTATCCGGGCGGCAGCAAGCTGTGGCTCGGCGGTGCGTTCAAGACGATCCCCGGTGAGGAGCAATGGGGACGGCTCGTCGCCGTGAATCTCGATACCGGCAAGGTTGCCTGGGGCGTCAAGACACCGCAGCCGCTGATCGGCGGCGTGCTCGCCACCGCCGGCGATCTCGTCTTCAACGGCGAAGCGAACGGCTGGTACAAAGCGTACGACGCGCGCACCGGCAAGGAACTGTGGAAGTTCAACTGCGGTGCCGGCGTCAACTCGCCGGGTGTGTCGTACATGGTCAACGGCAAGCAGTACATCGCGGTCGCGGCCGGCGGCAACAATCAGATCGACGCGAAGCGCGGCAACAGCGTCTTCGTGTTCACGGTCCAGTAACTCGCACGGCATTCATCCAGCGGCCGCCCTCGAACGGGGTGGCCGTTTTTTGTGTCTACACTGGCGCGGTCGGTGCCGACGCGCATCGCCGCGATCGAACCCGCCGACAGGACCCGAGCCGACACGCATGCATGCGCTCCAGTTACCCTTCGCATTGACGCTGTTTCTCGCGGGCGCGGCTGCGTGGGCGCAGACACCGCCGGCTCCGCCCGCGCCGGGCGCGTCGGTCGAGGCGAAGACGCAGGTATGCACGGCATGTCACGGACCGAACGGCAACTCGACGGATCCGCAGTACCCGGTGCTCGCGGGCCAGAACGCGCGATACATCTATCTGCAGCTCCGCGACTTCAAGGAAGGTCGCCGGCACGACCCGCAGATGGATCCGATGGCCGCGTCATTGACGCGTGACGACATGTTGGCGCTCGCTGACTTCTTTTCGAAGCAGAAGCAGGCGTCGACGTCCTTCAAGGCGGATCCGGCCAAGGTTGCCGCCGGGAAGAAGAAGACCGATGAAGTGTTGTGCCCGATGTGTCACCTTGGCGAATTCGCCGGCCAGAACGAGATACCCCGCGTGGCCGGCCAGCACTATGCCTATGTCAAGAAGCAGCTCGGCGACTTCAAGGCGAAGCGTCGCACCAACGACGCCGGAAACATGACGAGCGTGGCGGGCACGCTGTCGGACGACGACATCGAGAACCTCGCGCAGTACATCGCCAACCTCCACTGAGCGCGCATGCAATCGCCCGATCGACCGGAAGTCGATCGCCTCGTGGCAGAACTCGAGGAGGCGGAGGCGTACGAACAACGGCTGCGCCAGATCATCGTCGACGTGCGCGACCGGCTTGCCGCAGGCGAACATGCGGCTGCGCTGTCGATGCTGAACGCCGCACTGAACGACATCGACTGTGCGACGGATGTCGTGACGCCGCACGCACGCCGCTGACGCTTGCCGCGGGTCCGCGCCAGCGCGCGGTTCAGGGCCGGCGGCTACTTCCCGGTATCGCGACCGCGGCGTATCCTTGCCGTAGCGCGCGACGACGAGCGCGCGCTCCCGTGTCACCTTCCCAGGAGGACCCCGTGGCCGTTTCGCTTGCAATGACCGTCAATGGCAAGGCGGTGAGCGCCGAAGTCGACGCGCGTACGCTGCTCGTCGACTTACTCCGCAATCAGCTTGCGCTCACCGGGACGCACATCGGCTGCGACACGGCGCAATGCGGCGCGTGCACCGTGCATCTCGATGGACAGGCGGTCAAGTCGTGCAACGTGCTCGCCGTACAGGCGCAGGGTGCGTCCGTCGTGACGATCGAAGGCTTGATCGCCGAGGATGGCACGATGCATCCGATGCAGACGGCGTTTCGCGATTGCCACGGGCTGCAGTGCGGATTTTGCACGCCCGGGATGGTGATGAGCGCGATCGACCTCGTCAATCGCCACCCGCAAGCCGACGAAGCGACGATCCGTGCCGAGCTCGAAGGCAACCTGTGTCGCTGCACCGGTTACCACAACATCGTCAAGGCGGTGCGGCAGGCGGCGGCCGTCATGGGCAAATAGGAGAGGGCGATGGGCGCCAACGACAAGACCGGCCTTTCGAGCGTGATCGGGCAGTCGGTGCTGCGCAAGGAAGATGCGCGGTATCTCACCGGTACCGGGCAATTCACGGCGGACGTCGTGATGCCGCGGCAGACGTACGCGTATTTCCTGCGTTCCCCGCATGCGCACGCGACGATTCGCTCGATCGACGTGCAGAAGGCCAAGGGATCGCCGGGCGTCGTCGGCGTGTTCACCGGTGCCGACCTGACCGGCGTCAATGGCCTGCCGTGCGGCTGGCTCATCACCGGCACCGACGGCAAGCCGATGAACGAGCCACCGCATCCCGTGCTGGCGCAGGGCAAGGTGCGCTACGTGGGCGACGGCGTCGTGCTGGTCATCGCGGAGACGCTCGACCAGGCGAAGGACGCCGCCGAGCAGATCGTCGTCGATTACGACGTGCTGCCTGCCGTCGTCAATCCGGTCGACGCCCTCGCGCAGGGTGCGCCGCAACTGCACGCGCAGGCGCCCCGCAACAAGTGCTACACGTGGGCGCTCGGCGACAAGGCGTCGGTCGATGCGGCGTTCGCCAAGGCCGCGCACGTGACGAAGCTCGACATCGTGAACAACCGGCTGGTTCCGAACGCGATCGAGCCGCGTGCGGCGCTTGCGTCGTACAACCGCGCCGAGGATGCGTACACGCTCTACGTCGCGAGCCAGAATCCGCACGTGGAACGGCTGCTCATGACCGCCTTCGTCCTCGGCCTGCCCGAGCACAAGGTGCGCGTCATTGCGCCGGACGTCGGCGGCGGCTTCGGGTCGAAGATCTTCCTGTACCCCGAGGAAACCGCGATGGTATTCGCGTCGAAGCGCGTCAACCGCCCGATCAAGTGGACGGCGGAGCGCAGCGAATCGTTTCTGTCCGACGCCCACGGTCGCGATCACGTGACGCACGCCGAACTCGCGCTC
>DASSEA010000106.1:0-3690 GCA_035696805.1 Casimicrobiaceae bacterium | reverse complement strand
ACCTTTCGCTCTCCGAAGTCGCGCGCCGCAAGGTGATGGTTGCCGCGCGGGAAGGGCGTCCCATCCCCCTCGGCTGGGCGCTCGACGCGCAGGGGCAGCCGACGACGGACGCGAATGCCGCACTAGCCGGTTCGATGCTCGCGCTCGGCGGCACGAAAGGCGCGATGCTCGCGCTCACCGTCGAGTTGCTGGTGACGGCGCTCACCGGTGCTGCGCTCGGCTTCGAGGCGAGTTCCTTTTTCGTCGATGAAGGCAACCGTCCACGCGTCGGCCAGGCGTTCATCGTCGTCGATCCCGACGCACTCGCGGGCGCGGACGTCTATTTCGAACGCGTCGAGACATTGATCCGCGCGATGCTGGAAGATCCCGGCGTGCGATTGCCGGGCGAGCGACGCGACGCGCTCGGCGACCGTGCAGCGCGTGACGGCGTCGAGATCCCGGGCACGCTCCATCGGCAACTGCAGGCGCTTGCCGGATGATCGATGGCGATGCCCTTGCGCGAATCAACCGCGTGCTGCGCACGTTGCGCGCAGGGCATCGGACGCTGCTGCGCGCCGCAGCCGAACGCGATTTGCTGCAGGCGATGTGCCGCGTGCTCGTCGACGAGGGCGGCTACCGCGTCGCCTGGATCGGCTACGCCGAGAGCGATCGCGAACGTACGATACTTCCGATCGCGCATGCAGGCGATAACGCGTCGTTCTTCGCGACCGCCCACTTCTCGTGGAGCGCCGAGAGCCCGAGCGTTTCGGGGGACGCCATCCGCACCGGCAAGCCGTCGATCGGACGCAAGATGCAAAGCGATCCGCTGCTCGTTCAGTGGCGCGCCGATGCCGTGCGGCGCGGTTACGGCTCGGTCAGCGCATTTCCGCTGCGAGCCGGTGACGAGATCATCGGCTGCCTGACGCTCGTGGCGGCGGACGAGTCGGCGTTCGACGAGACCGAAACCGCGCTGCTCGGAGAACTCGCCGAAGACCTCGGCTACGGCATCGCGCACCTGCGCATGGAGGCTCGTCACGCCCAGGCGGAGCGGACGATCGAGCGCATGGCCTTCCACGATCCGTTGACCGGACTTCCGAATAGGGCCGCGATGCGTGAGCGCATCGGAACCGCGGTCTCCGACGCGCGTGAGCAGGGACGCGCGCTTGCGCTGCTGTCGATTCACATCGGTCACTTCGACGAGATCGGCGACACGCTCGGCCACGCGGCCGGAGACCGACTGATCACCGACATCGCCCAGCGCGTCGCTGCGGTCGCGCGCAGCGGGGAGGATGCGCTCGCGCGGATCGGCGAGGACGAACTCGCGTTGTTGCTGAACGATGCCGATTCGAAACGCGCGTGCGATGTCGCCGCCCGCATCGTCGATGCGCTGTATCGGCCCGTGGAACTCGCCGGCATGCAGGTCGACGCGCGCGGCGTCATCGGCATCGCGCTCTATCCGGGTCACGGCGACGATCCGGACGAGCTGATGCGGCGCGCCAAGGTCGCGATGTATCGCGCCAGTGCCCACGGCCATTTCGCGCTGTACAGCGGCCTGCACGACGACGAACGCAGGCGCCGCCTCGGGCTCATCGGCGACCTCCGGCGGGCGATCGACGCCGACGAATTGACGCTCTACTGCCAGCCGAAAGTCGCGATCGGCACGTCGCGCTTTTGCGGCGCCGAAGCGCTGATGCGCTGGAAACACCCGGAACGGGGCATGGTGTCGCCGGCGGTGTTCGTCGAACTCGCCGAAAGCGCAGGCCTCATCACGCCGCTCACGCACTGGGTCCTCGAAGCGGCGTTTCGTGAGCGGCATCGCTGGCACGCAGCCGACTTCGACCAGCCGCTCGCCGTCAACCTGTCGGCGCGCGACCTGCACGACCCGCGCCTCGTCGATCGCGTGCGCGGCTTGATCTCGACGTGGGGTACGCAGGACGGATGGATGGAGTTCGAGCTGACCGAGTCGGCGCTCATGATCGATCCGGAGACGGTCATCGAAACGCTGCGGCGGTTGCGCGACCTCGGCGTCGAGCTGATGGTCGACGACTACGGCACCGGCTATTCGAGTCTTCGTTACCTGCAGCAGCTGCCCGTGTCGAGCATCAAGATCGACCAGTCATTCGTACGGCGCATGCTCGACGACTCCGAGTCGGCGGCGATCGTTCGCTCGACGGTCGAGCTTTGCCATGCGCTGCACATGCGCGCGATTGCGGAGGGCGTCGAGAACGAGCCCGTCTTCAACGCATTGTCGGCGCTCGGCTGCGATGCCGCGCAGGGCTATTACGTCGGCAAGCCGCTGCCCGTTGCAGACTTTCCGCAGTGGGCGCGTGCGTCGCGCTGGGCATCGGTCGCGCAGGCCACGCCGACATGAGCGTTCCGGTGCAAGCGGACGCCGACGTGGTTCCGCCGTTGCCACGCGCAACCGGCGTGCTGCTGAACGTCGCGCATGCGATCGATCACATGTTCCTGCTGATCTTCGCCACCGCGGTCGCGTCGATCGCAACCGATTTCGGCGTCGCGCGCTGGGAGGACCTGATGCCGTACGGCGTTGGCGCATTCGCGATGTTCGGGCTGGGATCGCTGCCAGCGGGACGGCTCGGCGACCTGTGGGGGCGGCGCCGCATGATGCTCGTGTTCTATTTCGGGATGGGCGCGTCCGCGCTGCTCGCGGCACTGACGCAATCGACGTGGCAACTCGCCGCCGCATTGACGCTGCTTGGCCTCTTCTCGGCGATCTACCATCCCGTCGGCATCCCGATGCTCGTGCAACGGTCGAAGCGCCCCGGCCTCACGATCGGCATCAACGGGCTCTCCGGCAATCTCGGCGTCGCGTTGTCCGCAGTGGCGACCGGCGCGCTCGTCAAGTACGCAGGCTGGCGGATGGCGTTCGTCGTACCGGCGATGGTGGCATTCGCGTGCGGCATTGCGTTTGCGCGGCTGGCGCCGCACGAGCGGGTCGCGCCGGCGCGCAGGCGGCCAACCCGCGCCATGGAGGGCAAGCGGACGCTTGCGCACGTCTTTGCCGTCGTCACGGTGGCGTCGGTCTCCGGGTCGCTGCTCTTCAACTTCACGACCAACGGCAACGGTGAGCTGTTGCGTGAGCGCTTTCGCGGCATCGTCGAGGATCCGGCGGCTCTCGGCACGCTGCTCGCTCTGGTGTATGTCGCGGGCGCGTTCACGCAGGTCGCCGTCGGCCTGTTGCTCGATCGACTGCCGCTCAAGCTGCTGTACGCCGGGATCGTTGCCGCCCAGGCGCCGCTGTTTCTGCTCGCCGCGCACGCGGGTGGGTGGTGGCTCTACGCGCTGATGGTCGCGTTCATGGTCGCGGTGTTCGGTGCGATCCCCTTCACCGACGCGATCATCGTGCGTTACGTCGACGATCGAATGCGCTCGCGCGTCTCCGGCATGCGGCTCGCCGTCGCGTTCGGGGTGAGCTCGCTCGCCGTCTGGCTGCTCGGTCCATTGGTCAAGACGGCCGGGTTCGATGCGTTGCTCCTGTTGATGGCGGCGATTGCCATCGTCACGCTGTGTGTCGTGCTACTGCTGCCGCGGACGACCGGCCGGGGTCTCGGAGCCGGCGCCGACGAGGCTGCCGCGCGCGCGGCCGACTGATCGCTGGTTGGGTTGCGGGAGCACGCGTTCGCCTGATCCACTTCACACCTCTTTTTGCCAGGCCTCGGACAAGCCGCTCGCCCGCGTCGTTGCAGCGGC
>DASSEA010000105.1:0-7860 GCA_035696805.1 Casimicrobiaceae bacterium | reverse complement strand
AGCAATAAGTCGACTTCTTGCTCTGACCCCGAAGTCGAGCGATTTGCTACCATCGCTCGCATCGCAGCGGGCTTACGCTGCGCGGACGCCGCCGGCCGGTGGCAACCGACGGGAGCTTCGATGCGGCGCGTGCTTCTCCTGCTGTTCGCCATCCTCCTCGCGGGTAGCGATCTCGCGCCCGGCCTGTTCGCGCAGACGATCAAGCTCGGCGAGATCAACGAGTACAAGCAGTTTCCGGCATTCCTCGAGCCGTATCGCCACGGGATGGAACTCGCGCTCGACGAAATCAACAGCGCCGGTGGCGTTCTCGGCCGCAAGCTGGAAATCGTCTCACGGGACGACAATGGCGTGCCGGGTGATGCCGTCCGCGTCGCCGAAGAATTGCTCACGCGCGAAAAGGTGACGCTGCTGATGGGCACGTTCGCGTCGAACGTCGGCCTTGCCGTGGCCGACCTCGCGAAACGCCGGCAGGTCCTGTTCATCGCCGCGGAACCGCTCACCGACAAGATCGTGTGGGAGAGCGGCAACAAGTACACGTTCAGGTTGCGCGCATCGACGTACATGCAAACGGCGATGCTGGTTCCGGAGGCCGTCAAGGTCGCAAAAAAGCGCTGGGCGATCGTCTATCCGAACTACGAGTACGGCCAGGCGGCCACGACGGCTTTCAAGCAGCAGATGCAGGCGTCGCAGGGTTCGGGCGTGGAATTCGTCGAGCAGGCGGTGCCGCTTGGAAAAATCGAGCCCGGTCCCGTCGTGCAGGCGCTGCTCGATGCGCGTCCCGATGCGATCTTCTCGTCGCTGTTCGGACCCGATCTTGCACGCTTCGTTCGTGAAGGCGAGCTGCGTGGGCTCTTCAAGGACCGGCCGGTCTTCAATCTGCTGGGCGGCGAGCCCGAATACCTCGACCCGTTGAAGGACGAGGCGCCCGTCGGCTGGTACGTCACCGGGTATCCGTGGTACGCGATCGACACGCCGGAACACCGCGCATTTCGCGACGCGTACCAGAAGAAGTTCAACGATTACCCCCGCCTCGGCTCGGTCGTCGGCTATAGCGCGGTCAAGTCGGCGGCAGCTGCCTTGCAGCGCGCGGGCGCGACCGACACCGCGAAGCTCGTTGCCGCCATGAACGACCTGCGGGTGGACACGCCGTTCGGCGCAGTCGTGTACCGGTCGATCGACCATCAATCGACGATGGGTGCATACGTCGGTCGCACCGCCGTACGCGACGGCAAAGGCGTCATGGTCGATTGGCGCTACGCGGACGGGAAGGATTTCCTGCCGTCCGACGAGATCGTGCGCAAGCTGCGCCCCGCCGACTAGGCGCGGGCAGCTCGCGCCGCGCGATCGAGCCGGTCTTCGCCCTCACCGCCGGGTGTCGCTCGCGTCCCTCGCTGTCCAGTTACTGAACGGCCTCGCGTCAGCCTCGTCACTGTTCCTGATCGCCGCGGGGCTGACGCTGATCTTCGGCGTGACGCGCGTCGTCAATTTCGCGCACGGCTCGCTGTACATGCTGGGGGCGTTCATCGCGTTCTCGGCCGGCACGGCGCTCGGCGCGTACGACGATGCAGCATTGGGCTTCTGGGGCGCTGCGTTGATCGCGGGCGCGTGCACGGCGTTGCTCGGCGCGGCGATCGAACTCGGCGTGCTGAAGCGGCTCTACGACGCACCCGAGCTGCTGCAGCTCACCGCGACGTTCGGCGTGCTCCTGGTCATTCGGGACGCGGCGCTCGCCGTGTGGGGCCCGGAGGATCGGCTCGGACCGCGCGTCGCGGGCTTCGAGGGTGTGCTCGAGTTATGGGGCCGCGCGATTCCGACCTACGACCTGCTGTTGCTTGCGATCGGGCCGCTCGTGCTCGTCGCGCTGACGCTGCTGTTGCAGAGGACGCGCTTCGGGCTGATCGTCCGCGCCGCTTCCGAGAACCGCGCGCTCGCCGGCGCGCTCGGCATCGATCAATCGCGATTGTTCACCGCGGTGTTTGCACTCGGCGCGTTCCTTGCCGGTCTTGCCGGCGCGCTGACGCTGCCGCGCGAGCCGGCGAATCTGGGAATGGATCTCGGCGTCATCGCCGATGCGTTCGTCGTGACGGTCCTCGGCGGCCTGGGCTCGGTTCCGGGCGCGTTCGTGGCAGCGATCATCATCGGCGTCACCAAGGCGCTTTGCATCGCCGCGGGCGACGTGACGATCGGCGCCCTCACGGTCGCCCTGCCGAAGCTGACGCTCGTCATCGAGTTCATCGTCATGGCGCTGGTGCTTCTGGTGCGCCCGTCGGGATTGTTCGGAACGCCCGCGACGGCGCCGGCGTCGACTCCGGTACCGATCGAGCGCGCGCACGTGACGCGCCCGACACGACGCCATGCGCTCGCCGCCGCGCTGCTCACACTTTTCGCACTGGCATTGCCATTCGTGCGCGATGAATACGCACTCGTGTTGACGATCGACATACTGATCGCGGCGCTCTTCACGAGCAGTCTGCGCCTCATTACCGGCGGCGGGGGCATCACGTCGTTCGGGCACGCCGCCTACTTCGGCATTGGGTCTTACGCGGCCGCGCTCGCCGCGACGCACGGATATCCGTTTCCGGCGGCATTGGCGCTCGCACCGGTCGCAGCGAGCGTCGCCGCGCTCGCGTTCGGGGCACTCTGCGTGCGGCTCTCCGGGATCTATCTCGCAATGCTGACGCTCGCGTTCGCGCAGATCGTGTGGTCGATCGCGCTGCAATGGGACGCAGTAACCGGCGGCTCGAACGGCATTACCGGCGTGTGGCCGCCCGACTGGATCGCCGCCCGCTCGCATTACTACGTGCTCGTGCTGGCGCTGACGGCCGCGGGCCTCGTCGCGCTCGTCATCATCGCCTACACGCCATTCGGCTATGCGCTGCGCGGCAGTCGCGATTCGGCGTTGCGCGCCGCTGCGTCGGGCATCGATGTTCCCGCGCGGCGGATCAAGGCGCTGGCGATTGCGGGTGCCTTCGCCGGGCTCGCCGGCGGGCTCTTTGCGTATTCGAAGGGTGGAACGTCGCCCGACGCACTCGCGATTCCACGCTCGGTCGACGCGCTCGTCATGATGTTGCTCGGCGGACAGAACGCACTGTTCGGCCCGCTGCTCGGCGCGGCGTCGTTCACCTGGCTGCAGGACACGCTGGGACGCGCGACCGATTACTGGCGCGCCGCCGTCGGCGTCGTCATCCTGCTCGTCGTCAGCGTATTTCCGTTCGGGATCGGCGGGGCCTTTTCCGTGTGGTGGCCGCGGGGGAACCGCGTTCGCGGATGAGCGCAGCCGCTGCCCATTCAGGCACCGACTCGCCGACCGCGGGGTCCCTCCTCGTCGTCGATGCGATCACCAAGTCGTTCGGTGGCGTCACGGCAGTGCGCAACCTTTCGTTCGCCGTCTCTGCCGGCGAAGCCGTCGCGATGATCGGACCGAATGGCGCCGGCAAGACAACGTGCTTCAACATCATTCATGGCGAGCTCATGCCCGATCACGGCGACGTGCGCTTCGAGGGCCGGTCGATTGCACGCAAGACTTCGTACGCGATCGCGCGCCTCGGCGTGGGTCGTACGTACCAGGTCGCTGCGACGTTTGCGTCGATGACGGTTCGCGAAAGCGTGGCGCTCGCACGCGCGGCGTACGAGGGATGCGATGGCGCCGTATTGACGGGAATGCTCGACGTCGCATCCGCGCAGGTCGACGACCTCCTGCAGCGGCTCGCGATCGACGACCTCGCCGAGGCGCACTGTGCGACGCTTGCGTACGGCGACGGCAAGCGCGTCGAGCTCGCACTCGCCCTTGCCGGGGAGCCGCGCTTGCTGCTGATGGACGAACCGACGGCGGGCATGACGCCGAAGTCGCGGCGCGCGCTGATGCAGCACGTGACCGCGCTGATGGAGCGCGAAGACGTCGCGTTGCTGTTCACCGAGCACGACATGGACATCGTGTTCGAGTTCGCCGAGCGCATCCTGGTGCTCGATCGCGGCGCACTGATCGCCGAAGGGCCGCCGTCCGCAATCAAGGCCGACGCGCAGGTACAGGCGGTCTATCTCGGCCTCGACGAGCCGGCCGGATAGCGAGGCTCGTTACGAAGCGGCGATCCGTACCAGCGCGTGCATCGCAATCGGATAGCCCTGCACGCCGAAACCGACGACGATGCCGCGTGCAGCGGGGGACAGGTACGAGTGATGCCGGAACGGCTCGCGCGCGTGTACATTCGTGATGTGCAGCTCGATCACCGTCGCATTCGCGCCCTTGATCGCGTCGTGCAGCGCGACCGACGTATGCGTGTAGGCGCCGGCATTGAACACGACGCCCAGCATTTCGCCGGCCGCCATCCTGCGGCCGGCCTCGTGGATCCAGTCGATCAGCTCGCCTTCATGGTTCGATTGCCGGCACTCGACCGTTACCCCCAGCTTCTGCGCCTCGTCATGACACAGTCGCTCGACGTCGGAAAGCGTCGCCGCACCGTACACCGACGGCTCGCGCGTACCGAGCAGGTTCAGGTTGGGACCGTTCAGTACGAGGATCGTCTTCATGGGTGCTCGTAGCGGATCTTCGAAACGGCGCGCAGCGCTTCGGGCGTCGTCGAGGGGAATCCGAAGAATTCGAGATAGGCGGGGATCATCTCGTAGAGCATGTCGGTGCCGACCTGCACCGTGCATCCGCGGGCGAGCGCGGCACGCAGCAACGGCGTGAACTCTTCCTTCATCACCACTTCGCCGACGAACGTTCCCGGCGCAAGGCGCCCGACATCGAACGGCAACGGATCGCCCTCGTTCATGCCGAGCGGCGTCGCATTGACGATGACGTCGTAGCCGGCGGGATCGCTCGACCCGGTGCGAACGTCGAGCGCCGGGAACTGCTCGCCCAACCGGCGCGCCAGATCGGCGGCTGCGTCCGCACGTGCGTCGAACAAACCGATGGCCGCAACTCCCGCCGTCCCCAGCGCTGCCGCGATGGCGGAGCCGACGCCGCCTGAGCCGACAACCAGCGCACGCGCGCCGCGCAGCACCATCCCCTTGCGCGCGGCTCCGCGGACGAATCCTTCGCCGTCGAACATGTCGCCGAGCAATGAACCGTCGGGTCGCTTGAGGATCGCGTTGCACGCGCCGGACACCTTCACGGCCGGAGTCACGTCGTCGAGCAGCGCCGCCGTCGTCACCTTGTGCGGCATCGTCACGAGCGCACCGCGCAGGTTCGTCATGGCGAACAACGGACGCAACAGCGGCTCGTAATCCTCCGCGCGAACGCCCATCGGCACGACCACGGCGTCGATTCCCGCGCGCTCGAAATACGGGTTGTAGATCAGCGGCGCCTTGAATGCGGCCGTGGGGTAGCCGAGGTGCGCGATCACCGTCGTCGTGCCGCTGATCATGAAGGTCGTCGTCTCGCCGGGTTTACCCAGGTGCGCGCCCGGTGTGGCCGTCCGGGTGCGGCTTTGCGCGAATGATCTACCATGGAGCCGAATCGTACATCGGGCGCTGACTTCGTCCGGCGCATGTCGCCGCGGCGTGTCACGCGTCCGTCATCCATGCGCCCCGACTTCAGCTACGAGCCGCTGACTCCCACGGCATTCCTGCGTCGCTCGGCGCACGTGTTTCCCGATCGCATCGGCGTCGTCGATGGCGACGTCCGGTTCCGCTACGATGCGTTCCTCGATCGTTGCCTGCGCTTTGCCGGCGGGCTGCGCGATCTCGGCGTCGAACCGGGAGCCCGCGTCGCCGTCCTCGCCGGCAATTCGCACGTGTTGCTCGCCGCGCACTATGCCGTGCCGTTTTCGGGCGCCACGCTCGTTGCGCTGAACACGCGCATCACGCCGAGCGATGTCGCCTATATCCTCGATCACGCCGGCGTATCGGTGTTCGTGTACGGCGATGCTCATGAGGGCACGGCGGTGCAGGCATCGCGTGAGGCGCGTGACCGCCCGAAGCTCGTGCGCGCGGGTGGAGACGGCGATGCGCTCGAAGCGCTGATTGCCGCCGGCACGCCGTTGGAGCACCAAGTCGCGGATGAACGATCGATGCTGTCGATCAATTACACGAGCGGCACCACCGCCCGGCCGAAGGGCGTCATGTATCACCATCGGGGCGCGTACCTGCAAGCGCTCGCGATGGCATTGCACATGCGCCTCGACGGCGACTCGGTCTACCTGTGGACGCTGCCGATGTTCCACTGCAACGGCTGGTGCTTCCCCTGGGCGGTGACGGCCGCCGGGAGCACCCATCTCTGCCTGCCGAAGCTCGATACCGCCTCGATCTGGCGCCATCTGCGCGAATCGGGCGTTACGCACCTTTGCGCAGCACCCACCGTGCTGACGATGACGGCGTGGGCGCCCGAGGCCGGCCGGCTCGAACGCCCCGTTCATGTCGCAACCGGCGGTGCACCGCCGACGCCGGCGCTGATCGAACGTCTCGCCGACCTGGGCATGCACATCACGCATCTGTACGGCCTCACCGAAACCTACGGGCCGTCGGTGATCTGCGATTGGCGCCGCGAATGGGATCGCGAACCGATCGCGGCGCAGGCGCGGCGAAAGGCGCGGCAAGGCGTCGCGAACGTCATCGGCGAGCCGATCCGCGTCGTGGACGCGACGGGCAGCGACGTGCCGCGCGATGCACAGACGATGGGCGAAATCGCGATCCGCGGCAACAACGTGATGCTTGGCTACTACCGGGACCCGGACACGACCGAGCGGAGCTGCCCGGATGGCTGGTTTCGCACCGGCGATCTTGGCGTCATGCACGCCGACGGCTACGTGGAACTCCGCGATCGGACCAAAGACATCATCATTTCCGGCGGCGAGAACATCTCGTCGGTCGAGGTCGAGCAGGCGCTGACCTCGCACGACGCCGTGCTCGAAGTTGCTGTCGTGGCCGCGGTCGACGCCAAGTGGGGCGAAGTGCCCGTCGCGTTCGTGACGCTCAAGGACGGCGCCAGCGCCACCGATGACGAACTGATCCGTCACGTGCGCGAACGCCTCGCGCATTTCAAGGCGCCGAAACGCGTCGTGTTCGGGCCGCTGCCCAAGACGTCGACGGGAAAGGTGCAGAAAAACACGCTGCGCGATCGCCTGCGCAGCGGCTGATGTGCTACACGATGACCGCGACCGGGAAAGGAACGTGATCATGGCGAAGGAGCCGACCCAGTACGGCGAGTACTGCCAGCGCGACCGTACGATCCATCCGCCGGCGCTGGCGCCGACCTACAAGACGAGCGTACTGCGTTCGCCACGCAATTCGCTGATCTCGCTGCAGAACTCGCTGTCCGAAATCACCGCGCCGGTCTTCTCGCACGATGAGCTCGGGCCGCTCGACCACGACCTGATCCTCAATTACGCGCACGGCGGATTGCCGGTCGGCGAGCGGATCGTCGTGCACGGTTTCGTGTGGGACGAATTCAGGAAGCCAGTGCGAAACGCGCTCGTCGAGGTGTGGCAGGCGAACGCCGGCGGCCGCTACCGCCATCGCAACGACACCTACATCGCGCCGGTCGATCCGAATTTCGGCGGCTGTGGCCGCGTGCTGACCGACGGCGACGGTCACTATGTCTATCGGACGATCAAGCCCGGTCCCTACCCGTGGCGCAACGGCGTCAACGACTGGCGGCCCGCGCACATCCATTATTCGATCTCGGGCACCGGTTGGACGCAGCGACTGATCACGCAGATGTACTTCGAAGGCGATCCGCTGATCCCGCAGTGTCCGATCCTCCGGACGGTTCCGACGGAAGCCGCGGTGCGTCAGTTGATCGCGGTCCTCGATCGCAACAACGCGATTCAGCTCGACAGCCTCGCGTACCGGTTCGACATCGTGCTGCGCGGCGCGCGGGCGACGTGGTTCGAAAGCACGTGGCAATCCGAAACATCGATG
>DASSEA010000104.1:0-7800 GCA_035696805.1 Casimicrobiaceae bacterium | reverse complement strand
CGGCAAGATGGACAAGTGCACGTTCTGCGCAGGGGGCCCGGAGCCGGATCGCTCGGCTGCCGAATTCCAGAAGTACGGCCGCAACCGGCTCGCCGAAGGCAAGCTGCCGGCGTGCGCGGAAATGTGCTCGACGAAGGCGCTGCTCGGCGGTGACGGCGAGGTGATCGCCAACATCTATCGCGACCGCGTCCTGCGTCGCGGCAAGGGCGGCGAGGTGTGGGGTTGGGCGACCGCGTACAAGCTGCCGCCATCGGGCGGCCAACCCGGCGCGCCTGGCGCGGCTCCGGGCGTTGCGCCAACCGCACCGCCGCCTGCCGGAGGGACCAAATCGTGATGCGCGCACGCACCGCCGGGTTCGCTGCCTTCGCCGTCGTCGCCCTGTTGGTCGCAGGCTGCGGCGAGCGTCCGCAGGTCGTCAATTACAAGCAGGGCAAATACCAGGGCAAGCCGGACACGCCCGCGTACGCGAGCGCGCCGTACAACGGCAACCGACAGCAATGGGACAATGCCATCGATACCCGCGCGCAGCATCAGAACGAGTACGTCCGGCTGCGCGACTGAAAGCCTTCACCATGCTCGCTTCGTTCGTCCGCACGGCCGGCGTCTTCGTTGCAGCGCTGTGCCTCAGCTTCGCCGTCGGCGCGCAAACGCCGAAGATGGGACCGGCGCAGTCGCCGGCCGTCAATCCGGTCGACGCCGACTACGCGAAACAACAGCAGCAGCAGCAACTGACGCAGCCGCTCAACAACCAGCCGCTCTGGTCGGAGGTTCGCTCGGGCTCGCCGCAGTTCACGAGCCTGCCGGGGCGCGAGACCAACATCCTGATCCAGCCGGAAGGGCAGACGTGGCGCGCGCTGCGCAACTCGCAGATATCGGTGTACGCCGGCTGGGCGCTCGTCGTCGTGGTGTTGGCCATCGCTGCGTTCTACTTCTGGAAGGGCACGATGCACCTGCACGAGCCGCCGACCGGCCGCAAGATCCGGCGCTTCACGAACTGGCAGATGGCGATTCACTGGACCACCGCCTATGCGTTCGTCACGCTGGCGATCACCGGACTGATCATCGTGTTCGGCAAAAACGTGCTGCTGCCGGTGCTCGGTTACACGCTGTTCTCGTGGCTCGCGATCCTGGCGAAGAACCTGCACAACTTCGTCGGCCCGCTGTTCTTCGTCTGCATCCTGCTGCTGTTCGTCACGTTCGTCCGCGACAACTTCTGGCACCGCTACGATTGGACGTGGATCCGACATTTCGGCGGACTCGTCACGCAGCGTGACGTGCCATCGGGCAAGTTCAACGCCGGCGAGAAGCTCTGGTTCTGGGGCGGCGTGCTGGTATCAGGACTGATCGTCAGCGCCAGCGGTTTCGTGCTCGACTTCCCGAACTTCGACCAGACGCGCAACACGATGCAGATCGCGAACATCATTCATCTGATCATCGCGTCGCTGTTCATGCTGGCAGCGCTTGGGCATATCTACATGGGAACGCTCGGCATGGCCGGCGCGTACCAGGCGATGAGCAGGGGCTACGTCGACGAGACGTGGGCCAAGGAACATCATCTGTACTGGTACAACGACATCAAGGCCGGCAAGATCCCGACGGCGCCGGAAGACGCGCCGGCCCCCGTCGGGGCGCCGCGTCCCGCAACGCGCTGATCAACCCTTTGGAGCAAGCGATGCAGACAACCCTGCGGGCACTTCTTGGCGCAGCACTCGTCGTGACGGCGTTCAGCGTCGCCGTCGCCAAGCTGCCGCCGGCGCCGCCGCTCACGCCCGAGCAAAAGGCCGAGAAGGACGCGAAGGACAAGGCGGCGGCCGACACCGCGAAGGCGCAACTCGCGCGCGCCGAGGACAAGGCGGTCGCGAATTACGTCGCCAATCAGAAGGCGAAGGGTGCGCCGGTGAACGTGCCGACGCCCACCGGCGCGACAGCACCGGCAACGGGCGCAGCGGGAGACAGCGGCGGCGGCAAGGGCCTGCCCGCGCAGCCCGAGAAGGCGTCGAACGCACACTCGCCGCCGAAGAAGTAGGCGCCGAGCCAGCCGCTCCGTGCATCGCGCCGATCGCCGCGCGACGCAGACCGCTCAGAGCTGATCTTCGATCGGCAGCGTGGCGTAGAGGTCGACGATGAATTCGCGCCAGCGATCGTCGCCCGGCTCCTCCTTGTACGTGATCGGCTTGCCATCCTTGAGGCTCTGCCAGATGACGTCGCGCGAGCCGTTGCGCTCGTCGAGCGCGAGCACGAAGCTGTTTGCGGGGCTGGCGATCGCGTCGAATCGCGCGACGACCTGGCGCGCGAGTTCGGGACTTTCGATGATGAGCCCGATCTCGGTGTTGAGGTTGAGCGAGCGCGCATCGAAGTTCGCCGAGCCGATGAAGATCTTCCTTCGGTCGAACACGAACGCCTTCGCATGCAGCGAAAACTGACCTGAACTCGGCGTTTTCAGCACGCCGCCGCGCGGGTTCGGCTTGCCCGGCAGGGGTTTGACCTCGTAGAGATCGACACCGAGTTCGAGCAGCGGGACGCGGTACCGGCGATATCCTGCGTGCACGGCGAGCACGTCGGTCGACAGCAGCGAGTTCGTCAGGATCCGGATGTTGACGCCGCGCGCGCGAAGCGACGTGAGCAGCGCCATGCCCTTTTCGCCCGGGACGAGGTACGGCGAAACGATCAGCAGTTCGTTCCTCGCTTCCGCGGTCGTTTCGAGCAGTCGCCGCCGAATGAGCGCGCCGATCGCGTTGCCGCCTTCGACATTCGCCTTGTCGGGACTGTCCGCGACGACTTCCGCCTTCGCCCACGCGACGGCCGTCTCGCTGTTGAGCAACGACGCGAGCGGATCGCCGGTGCGGATCGCTTTGACCTGCGGACTGTCCCGCATGCCGTCGAGGTGTGCGGCGAGCTGGTCTTCCATCTGCCGGAGCTTCGGTTGGCTCGGAACCGTGCCGAGCAGGGCGCGCACCGGGACGGCGAGCGTGCTGTTCCAGTATTCGTCGAAGCTCTTCGAGAGCTGGCGCGTGATCGGGCCCATCGTGAAGACGTCGTAGTCTCCGAACTGCGGCTCGTCGCCGGAATCGAAGTATTCGTCGCCGATGTTGCGTCCGCCGACCACCGCGATTTCGTTGTCGGCGATGAAGAGCTTGTTGTGCATTCGGTAATTCAGCCGGCTCGCGGTCAGCGCGAACTCCGTATAGCGGAGCATCGCCACCGACCCGCGGTAGAAGAACGGGTTGTAGAGCCGCACGTCGATGTTCGCGTGCGCGGCGAGCACGGCCACGCGATCGTCCTGGCCGCGCGCCTCGGTGTCGTCGATCAGCATGCGCACGCGCACGCCGCGGCTCGCGGCGCGCAGCAGCGCGCTCATCAGCAGCCGGCCGCTGTCGTCGTCCTTGAAGATGAAGTACTGGACGTCCAGCGTCCGCTGCGCGCTGTCTGCCATCTGTACGCGCAACGACAATGCGTCGCTGCCGCTCGCGAACAGCCGAAACGCGGACAAGCCGGGATGTGCCTTGGCGCGCGGCTCCACCTTGCGACCGAGTGCCGTGTCCTCCGGTCGCTCGAGCGCGGTCGATTCCGCTTTCGGCTGGTTCGCGCCCGGCGGCAGCGTTGCGCACGCCGACAGCAACAGGGCGACGAGCGCCAGCAGCGCTGCGAGCGGTCGCTGTGATTGATGGCGTCGGAAAGTATCGATGTCGGCCTCGCACAATGAATCCTGCGAGCATAGCGTTTGCGTGCCCGCGCTCCGTCGGGCAAACGCCGATTTCGCACTAGGCGCCGTTCGTTGGACGATGTCGGCGGCGTCCTACGGCCGCACGACGGGTCAAACAGCGGAGCGGGACGCGGGTTGTAGCGGTCGCGTCGAGCGAGCGCGCGAACCGTCTCGCGGCAACTCGCCACGCTATAATTCAAAGGCTTTCGGAGAGATGGCCGAGTGGTCGAAGGCGCGTGACTCGAAATCACGTATACCGCAAGGTATCCAGGGTTCGAATCCCTGTCTCTCCGCCATTTCGCATCTGTGCGGACCGGACACATGGGTGACGGTCCGTACCTGAAACATCGGTGACACTCCCGGCGTCGCGCGTCACGGGTGCCCATGTCACCCGCCGAACGCCCCCAATCGAGATCGTCCGCCGTGACGCGAATCAGGCGCTCCGCTTGTCGCCGTCGAAGTGCTCGCCGGTGGCGCCGTAGCAATCGGTGTCGCGCTTTCCCGTTTCGATATCGCGCGCAGCCTGCTCGGTCACGTCACGCGGCGCGTCCGGTGGGTGCGTGGTCTCGTCGCGCTCGTGCGGCATTTTCAGATTCGAATAGCGGCGCGCGGATGGGCGCGCGGTACTCGCCGTCACGCCGGTGGCGACATCGCGCTCGACGCGAAGGTGCGTCGGCCCGTTGCCAGCCCTCGCGCGGCGCTTCCGCTTCATGCGTGCAAGACCGTCGTAGGGGCCCGGCGACCGGCGTCGTGCGTGGCCACGTGGGTCTACGCCATTGACGTTCGGTCGAGCTCGGCAGCGAGTTCCCGCGCCCATTCGAGATGCTTGCGCAACGCCGGGATCTGGCTCGCGGCGAAGCGCTGCACGCGCTCGCCGTCACGGTCGGCCGCGCGCTCGAACGCCGAGAGCGCCTCCTCCTGCGCGATGACACCGACGTTGCGCGCGTAGGCGCGATCGAAATCGCGGCCGTCGAGCTGCGCGAGTATCGAAAGGCGTGCCTGCAGCGTGTCACTCAATCGCGACGGCAATGTCACGCCGACGCTGGCGGCGAGTTGCTGGAGGTCGGTATCGACGGCGACGCGGTCGCGCAGCGTCGCTTCGGCGAAGCGGCGCACGGCAGCCGAACCGCCGCGTGCGATCGCGATGCGGCTCGCCTCGATCTCGAACAGGCCGCCTTCCGCTGCGCTGCGAAGGAATTCGCGCTGGGACGGCGGCGCCGCGAGCCCGGACGGTCGTTCCTGCGACGCCCAACCGGAACGGATCGAGTCTCCTGGAAGCGGCCGGTAATCGGCGCGCTCGCATCCGGCGAGAACAAACGCGAACGCCAGCGCAATCGCGGCTGCAATCGCCGAAAGACTGCGACATCCCGCGCGATGGCCGTGTACGAATTCCACAACTGACGTTTAGCAAGCGGCATGCCGCTTCGTATCCTCGGTATCCTCACCGTGAATATCACGTCGAGCGTGATGCACGCCGCGAAGGCGATGACGAAATCGCTCCGCCGTCCCGCCGATGTGACGCCATCGATCCGGAAACAGTTACGACGGCCGATCGGTAACATTTACGTCACCGTGCGCGCTCGGACGACGCGCGACGGGGACCGCGATGACAGCGTCGGTCAGTGAGCGGCGTGGCGTCGCATGCGCTGCGACAGCCACTGTTCGATGGCCTGCTGCAACGGTCGCACCAACCGCGGCAACAGCGCGGATGCCACCGCACCCGCGATGCGCGTGGTGCGCGTGCCCTTTGTCTGGCGCACGAGCGCGGCGGCCGGCGGTGATTTGCGCATGAAGCGAGAAGCCGCGAACCCGACGGCGAGCGCTGCGACGAGCGCGACGGGCACCGCGTTACGAACGCTGACGCGACTGCGCGCCTCGGCCGTCAACGCGCGAAGCTGCATCCGGTTGTGCGCGAGCCGGCCCTCGACTTCCGCAATTTCCTCGTCAAGCGACAGATCGGTTCGGCGCATGTTCGTTCTCCGCTTTCGGCATGTCCTTGCGCAGCTGCCGCAGCGTCGCGGCAAACAGCAGATCCGGCACTTGCGATTTCGCCCAGAACGCGAGGCCGACGGCGATGCCGATGTTCACCAGCGCCGCGATCAGGATGGCGAGCCCCCAGTTCGCACCCGCGCCGACCGCCCACACCACCGCCGCTGCGACGAGGGCCATCCACGCCGACACGACGAGAATCGAGATGATGATCCCGGCCGCCACCATCTTGACGAGCGAGATGCCGGCGCGTTGCAGCTCCAGCACAGCGAGAAGCGCGTGGTTCTGAACGAGTCCCTTGACGTTCGTCCACGCGAGCGAAAGCTTCGCGGACGTGGACCCGTGGCCTGCAGACGATGCGTACGGCGAGTTCATTGTTCGATTCCGTGTGCGCAGCGCGGCAACGGCGATCGCGGATGCGATCCCGGTCGTGGCGAGCCGATCATACGCCAGTGATGCAACAACGGTGCCACGCATGGCGAATGCTCTCGGCCCGCGCACCGTCAATGGAACGAGTAGCGCGCGCCGCGCGCGTCGACGACGCAGTACCGTGGCGCGCGGGCTTGCCCGCCTTGGTGGAACCTGCGGTCGAGCAAGAATCGCTGCAGCGTTGCGCAACTCGTACATCGACGTGCGCGCGGCGGCATGGTGCTTGCACTTTGCATCGTCATGCCTCGATCCGCCCACGGTCAGGAGAATGCTTCCCGGCAGTCCAGGACCGCGCTGCTGCTGATCGATTTCATGAATCCGCTCGATTTCGTCGGCGCGAAGGCGCTAGCGCGTCCTGCAACGGCTGCTGCGCAGCGCACGGCCGCGCTGAAGGAGCGACTGCGCGCGTCGCGCGTGCCGGTTATCTACGCCAACGATAACTTCGGCCGCTGGGAATCGGATTTCGAAGCGGTCGTCGAGCACTGCAGGCGCCGCGGCGGCGCGTCGGCGCAACTGGCAGAATTGCTCGCGCCGGCGAAGGGCGATCGCTCGATCCTCAAGCCGCGTCACTCGGCGTTCTTCGGTACGCCGCTCGAATTCCTGCTCGACGAACTCCGTATCGACAGGCTGGTGCTGACGGGGCTCTCCGCCGATTCGTGCATCAT
The DNA here is from genome assembly GCA_035696805.1 of Casimicrobiaceae bacterium. Lineage (GTDB taxonomy): Bacteria > Pseudomonadota > Gammaproteobacteria > Burkholderiales > Casimicrobiaceae > VBCG01. Next base: position 1,014 of record DASSEA010000104.1, on the reverse strand, counting down.
GTTCACCGCGCACGATGCGTACTTGCGCAAATACGAGTTGTGGATCCCGGGAGACTGCGTTGCGTCGGAGCGGGAAGCGTTTCGGCGTGCTGCGCTCGCGCATATGGCACGCACGTTGAAGGCCGATGTCGGTGCATCGGACCGCGCAGCATCGTGATCCCTGGCACCGGAAAGGTCTTAGCGGTGAGGCGCAAGGCCGCGCGTTGTTGCGCGAATTCAAGCGCTGGGGAGCTCGATGTCGAATCCGCGCCGCGCACCGTTGTCGGCGTGCACGCCGATGTTTCCGCCATGCGCTTCGATGATCGCGCGGCCCGCGGTTGCAGTAGTGTAGCGAGCGTCGACCGCGCAGCCGATGCGGAACATCGCGGTTTGCAGATCCGCCGGCAGCTCGGCCGTCGTCGCATCGATGCCGATGTGGACGTCATCACCGCCGTGCCTTTTTCCTCGCAGGCGAACGACGCCGCCGGCGGGCGTCGCATCGAAGATGCAGGCGGTCAAACCGAGCAGCGCCAGTTGCAGAGCGCGGGGATCGCCGCGCACAGCGATGGGACCGGCGGGTGCATCGATCTCGATGACGAGTTCGTTCATCGTCGCCTCGTGGCGCAGCATGCGCGTCACGTCGCGAAGCACGGCGGCGATATCGACGGAAATCCATTCGGGTTCGACGGCGTGAGACAGCGCGTCGATCTCGGCCAGGCGTGCCGCAAGACGCTCCGTTTCCGACTGCAATACGTCGAGATGGCGGCGCCAGCGCGCCATGACGTCGGTTGCAGCGGCGCTCGCTTCGAGGCGAGACAGGCCCGCGTTCAACAATGTCAAGGTGAGCTGGAAGTTGTTGAGCGTTCCCTTCGCGTCGTGAACGAGGCCGGATAGTGCGCGCCGTTGCGCCTGCGTCTCGCTCGCCAGGAACAGCGTGCGATCGGCCGCATCCTCGGCGTGCACGTCGCGCACCAGCACAATGCTCGCGCCGGTGATCCTGTGCACCTCAAGACGCAACCTCCGCGCGCCGGCACC
>DASSEA010000103.1:0-14359 GCA_035696805.1 Casimicrobiaceae bacterium | reverse complement strand
TGCCGGCCTCGGCTCGGCTTCGTCTCGCCCGCCGTGCTCATGGCTCCTCTCTTCCATCGACGTGATCGCTGTCGGTCATGCCGCGCGACGCGAGAAGGACGACGAGGAACAGGGCCGTCGTCGCGAAGCTGATGACGATCGCGGTCAGCACGAGCGCCTGCGGCATCGGGTCGGTGTAATGGAGCAGGTCGGCGGGCACGCCCGGACGGATCACCGGTTCTTCGCCGACCGACAGACTGCCCATGCTGAAGATGAACAGGTTGACGGCGTAAGCGAAGAGGGCGAGTCCCATGATCACCTGGAACGTCCGCGGCCGCAGCACCAGCCAGACACCGGAGCCGCCGAGCACGCCGACGGCGAGCGCGATCACGATTTCCATCATGAGCTGACCACCGTGTCCGCATCATCCTGCAGCGTGTGGCGGTGGCTGCGGATCGACTGGTGGGCGAGCGCCACGAGAATCAACAGCGTCGAGCCGAGCACGGCGGAAAATACGCCGATGTCGAAGAAGGTCGCGGTCGGCAGATGCACATCGCCGACGACCGGCAAGGTGAAGTGAGCCGCATGCGACGTGAGGAACGGATAGCCGAGGACCATCGCGGCGGCGCCCGTCAGCACCGCCACCGTGAGTCCGACGCCGATGAACCGCAGCGGATTCAGTTCGAGATGGGCTTCGACCCACTGCGCGCCGGCCACCATGTACTGGGCAATCAGGGCGATCGCGACGACGAGGCCGGCGACGAATCCCCCACCTGGCTCGTTGTGTCCGCGCATGAACAGGTACGCCGCGATGACGCCCGCGATGGGCAAAAGCAGCCGGACGAGCACCGCGGGCACCATCATGTAACCGAGCGCCGTGTCCGTCGCCTTGCGCGGATTGACGAGATCGGTGCGCGCGCGGTCGACGATGCGCTGCTGCCGCGGCCGTTCGATCGATTCACGCGGTGGCCGGAACCGTCGCAACAGCGCGTAGACAGTCAGGGCCACGGCGCCAAGCACGCTGATTTCGCCGAGCGTATCGAAGCCCCGGAAATCCACGAGCATCACGTTGATCACGTTCGTGCCCCCGCCCTCGGGCAGCGCACGATCGAGAAAAAACGGGGAGATGCTCTGCGGCGCGGGGCGCGTCAGCATGGCATACGAGAGCGCCGCCATGCCTGTCCCGGCGAGCAATGCCACGACCAGGTCCCGTGCGCGTCGCAACCGCGCACGCACGGCGGTGCGCGGATCGTCGCCGGCAATGCGTTTCGGCAGCCAGCGAAGCCCGAGCAGGAACAGAACGGTCGTGACGACCTCGACGACGAGTTGCGTCAGCGCGAGGTCGGGTGCCGAGAACCAGACGAACGTCAGGCAGACGACGAGGCCGACGACGGCGAGCATCGTCAGCGCCGCCAGCCGATGGAACTTCGCCTGCGACGCGGCAGCGACGGCACAGACGATGCCGATCAACCAGAACGCAACGATCTCCGACGATGCCGGAACCCGCGGGCGGTCGCCCCATTGCAGCCCGCCCTCCCACAGGGATGCCGTCGCGGCGAGCATTCCGAGCACGACCAGCAGAAGCATTTGCGGTTGCAGCCGGCGCGTGCCGAACGTCTCGAGACACCATCGCGCGCTCAGGTTCAGATGCACGAGCGCACGCTCGAACGTCGACTTGCCATCGATTCGATCGATCAGCGGAGCGTCGCGGAAGCGACCCCCGGCAAGCTGCTTGCGCAGCCAGAGGTAGCCGATCACGCCGCCGCCAAGCGCGATGACGCTCATCAGCAGCGGCGCATTGAAGCCATGCCATACCGCGAGGTCGTACGCGGGCATCGGCCCGCCGACGACGGGACGGGCGGCGGCATCGAGCGCAGGACCGATCGAACGCGCCGGAAAGATGCCGACGACGAGGCACACGAGCACGAGCAGTTCGATCGGTACGCGCATCCACCGCGTGGGTTCGTGCGGCGTGCGAGGCAGATCGCTGGCCAGGTAGCCGAAGAAAATGTCGACGCTGAAACGCAACGCGTAGATGACGGCGAACGCGCCCGCCACCGTCGCCGCCAGCGGAAGTGCCCATTCGATCCAGGGTAGCGACGAAATGAACACGGTCTCCGCGAAGAACATTTCCTTCGACAGGAAGCCGTTCAGGAGCGGAACGCCTGCCATCGCCGCGCTCGCGACCATCGCGAGCGTCGCGGTGATCGGCATCGCCTTGTACAGGCCATTCAGCCGCGAGATGTCGCGCGTGCCCGTTTCATGATCGATGACGCCGGCCGCCATGAACAACGCAGCCTTGAACGTCGCGTGGTTCATCATGTGAAACACCGCAGCCACGGCCGCGAGCGGGCTGTTGAGGCCGAGCAGCAGCGTGATCAGTCCGAGATGGCTGATCGTCGAATACGCGAGCAAGCCCTTCAGATCGCGCTGGAACATCGCGGCATACGCACCGATCAAGAGCGTTGTCACGCCGACGCCGGTGACGACCCAGAACCACGCCTCCGTTCCCGCGAGCGCAGGCCAGAAGCGCGCAAGCAGGAAGACTCCGGCCTTCACCATCGTGGCCGAATGCAGGTACGCGGACACCGGCGTGGGCGCGGCCATCGCGTGCGGGAGCCAGAAGTGGAACGGGAACTGCGCACTTTTGGTGAAGGCGCCGGCGAAGACCAGCACGAGCACCAGCGGGTACAGCGGATGCGCACGGATCGCATCCCCCGCAGCGAGGACGACATCGAGGTCGTAACTGCCCGCGATGCTGCCGACGACCAGCATGCCCGCGAGCAGACACAGTCCACCGCCCCCGGTGATGATGAGCGCCATGCGGGCCCCCTGGCGCGCGTCGGCGCGGTGATGCCAGTAACCGATCAGCAGGAACGAAAACAGACTCGTCAGCTCCCAGAAGAAGACGAGCGCAATGACGTTGCCGGACACGACGAGGCCCAGCATCGCGCCCATGAACGCCAACAGGAACGAATAGAAGCGCGGCACCGGATCGGCGGGCGACATGTAGTAGCGCGCGTAGAGCGTCACCAGCAACCCGATGCCCGTCACGAGCATCGCGAACATCCACGCGAAGCCATCGACGCGGATGACGAGGTCGAGCCCTGCGCTCGGCAGCCAGGCGATCCGTTCGCGCACCACGCCGGCATCGCGTACGTCCGGGAACAGCAGCGCGACCTGGATCAGCGCGGCGAGCGCAATGAGCGCGGACCACGTCGATTCGGCGTTGCGCGCGTTGGCGGGCATGAACGCGGCGACGGCGCTGCCGATGAAAGGCAGCGCGAGCAACAGGGCCAGTGACATGGGGTCGCAGTGTAACGATAGTCACGGCCAGACTCGACCTTCCGCGAACGCTCGGCCCTTGACGCACACCTCGCCGAAAGTTGCGTCCGAGCCGGTTATCGCCAAGGACCTTTCGCCCGGCGCGCAGCCGGCCGAAAGTCGACGCTGACGCTGTTTATCGCCGGCGCGTCACAACTGCGCGCCGACGAGCGCCGCCGCATGCTCGATGAGCTTCTCGCGCAGCGGTCGCTGCTGCCATTGCGCGAGCGTGATCTCGCGCGACCGGGCGATGTCCTGCTCGAAGATCTCGACCTGGCGCCGCGCGAAGTCGCTGTCCAGGATGTTGAGGTTCGCCTCGTCGTTGAGCGAGAACGAGCGATTGTCGAAGTTGGTCGACCCGACCGACACCCAGAGTCCATCGACGATCATCACCTTGCAGTGATACATCGTGGGCTGGTACTCGAAGATCGCCACGCCGGCCTGCAACAGATCGCCCCACGTCGCACGCGACGCGCGCCGTACCGTCTCCGCGTCCATGTGCTCGCCCGGCGTGATGATGCGGACGCGAACGCCGCGCCGCGCCGCAGCGACCAGCGTGCGCAGGGTCAGGTCGTCGGGAACGAAGTAAGCGCTGGAAAGATCGATCGAGCGCGCCGCGGCGGTGATCGCGAGCAGGTACATGAGACGCATGCTTTCGCTGCCGCCTTCGGGCGAGCTGCTGAACACCTGCCCGCGGCTCGTCCCGGCCGCGTCGATCGGGGGAAAGTAGCCGGGGCCGTGGAGCACGTTGCCGGTGACCTTCACCCAGTTGTCCATGAACACGGCCTGCATTTGCGCGACGACGGGCCCCTCGGCGCGAAAATGCGTATCGCGCCAGTGCGACGGATCCTGCGCATGGCCCGACCATTCATCGGCGATGCCAACGCCGCCCGTGAAGCCGATCCTGCCGTCCACGATCAGCAGCTTGCGATGCGTCCGGTTGTTCATGCGCGCGAGGTGATACCAGCGCGGCTCGTGGAACCGGCGCACCTCGACGCCCGCGCGTTCCATCAGCGCGAGCTGCTGCGGATCGATCTTGTTGCTGCCGATCCAGTCGAGCAGCAGGTGCACGCGCACGCCTGCCCGGGCACGCTCCGCGAGCGCGTCGGCGAACGCCTTGCCGACTGCGCCGGACCAATAGATGTAGCTCTCGAAACTGATCGTCGAGCGCGCACTCCGGATGGCGGCCAGCATCGAGGGAAAGATCTCGTCGCCATTGAGCAATACGTCGAAGCGATTGCTCCCGACGATCGGCGGCCCGAGCAGAACGCCCATGGCGCGCTCGAACTGCGGGTCGCTCGTCGCGTAAAGTCGCGCAATCTGGTGCTCGATCTCCTTTTCGCCCGTTCGCAGATTGAGCGCGACGAGCCCGGCGATGACCGTCACCGCGACGGCAATCAGGGCGACGACGACGTCGCGCCGCTTCATGCCGCGTGCGTCGCTTCGTGTCAACGTGAAAGGCTGCCTGCGTTACGTCGCCGCTTCCGATCCTGCACGACGATGCTGATCAGCAGCCAGCATCCCCCAGCGGCCGCGCCGAGGAAGCAGAGCATCGCGAGGCCCGGGTAGCCCGCAATGCGGAACGACGTTTCCACGCGCATCAGGAGCGCGGCACCTACGATCAGTGCAGCGAGAATGATTCCGGAGGCGATGCGATTCGCGACTTTCTGGAAGCCCTCGACCATCACGTTCGCGTCGACGATCCGGATCTTCATCTCGAGATCGGCATTCGTCGCGGCATCCATCAGCTTGTTGAGCCGCGCCGGGAGGCCCCCGATGAAATGCTTCATTTCGAGCGCCGACGTCAGGACGTGCGTGTTGGTGACGTCCCGCTGGATGCTGCGCGTCATGATGTCGCCCGCGGCGCGCCGGATCGCGGCGTTCGGTTCGAACGCCGGATCGAGGATCTTCCCGACCTCATCGAGTTGCAGCAACGTCTTGCCGAGCAGCGTCAGCTCGCTCGGCACGTAGAGACCGCTTTCGCTCGCGGTTCGGTGCATGCGCAACAGCATCGCACCGACGTTCATCTGCTGGAGCCCGGTGTCCTGCATTCGCACGACGAGTTGCACGATGCCGCGCCGAAACAGCGGTGCGTCGAAGCGCTCGTCGCGTTCGCTCATCGCGACCAGCACGTCGGCGACTTCGTCGCCCTTGCCGTCGCTCACCGCGAGCAGCACCTTCAACAGGTTCTCGCGCATTCGCGGCGTCGTTTGGCCGACCATGCCGAGGTCGAGCAGCGCGATATGGCCATCGTCGGTGAGGAACACGTTTCCCGGGTGCGGATCGGCGTGAAACAGACCGTCGACCAGCACCTGCTTCAGGTACGCCCGGAAAAGCTGCTCCGCGAGCGCGGCGCCTTCGATCTCGAGGCGCGCGAGCGGTCCGATCGACGTGATCTTGCGGCCCTTCACGAAGTCCATCGTCAGCACGCGCCGGGAGCTGTAGTCCGGCACCGGCTGCGGCACGTCGATCAGCGAGAACTCCTGCAGGTTCGCGCCGACCGCGATCAGATTGCGCGCCTCGCGCTCGTAGTCGAGCTCGTGCTTCAGCGCCATGCGGAATTCTTCGAGCGTGTCGAGCAGACGATAGCGCCTGCCGAAGTCCGTGTGCGCGTCGACGAAGTCGGCGATCTGCGCCAGCACCTCGAAGTCGTCGGCAACCTGCTTCGCGATATCGGGCCGCTGGACCTTGACGACGACGCGACGGCCATCGCGCAACGAGGCACGATGCACCTGGCCAAGCGACGCAGCGGCAATCGGCTGCTGCTCGAAACTCGAAAACGCCTTGGAAATGCGAACGCCGAGCTCGGAGGTCACAATCTCCTCGACCGCGGCGTAGTCGAAAGGCTTGACGTCGTCCTGGAGGCGGGCGAGCGCCTTCAGATACGGCTCGGGCAGAAGATCGGGCCGCGACGACAGGATCTGGCCGAGCTTGATGTACGTCGGGCCCATCGCTTCCAGGTCGTCGGCGAGCTGGTCCGGCGGCGCGGCGTCCGCACCGGCCGTTGGAAGTTGTTCCCCGCCTAATGCAGCATCGATATCGATCGCGCTGACGAGATCGGAGCGGCCGTACTTCAGCAACAGCAGGCAGATCTCTTTGTAACGCTTGGCGTGGGAAGCGGAAATTTTCATCGGAAGGGCGAGCAGGCGTCGTCAATTGACGCGACCGTCAACGACGGCGCGGACCGACGGCATGCAATTTGCGCGCCGGTCGACTTCACAATCATTGCATCTCCGACACCACCGCCCGCGAAGCCATCTCCAGCGCGGTCACGGTTCCCGCCACGAGCGTGATCGAACCGCCGAGCCGGTTGTGGCCGGTGTCGCTGTACTGGAATTCGTAGCGGCGTTGAAGGCGGATGCGACCGTCGTCGTCGCGCACCGGTCGCATCGACCGCATCGACACCGTATCGTCGAGAAAGAGAAATCCGCGTCGCTCGCAGGCCGTGCGCATCGCGGCGTTCGCCTGCTCGCGCGCGCGCAGCGTGTCCCAGACGAGCCAGCCGGCCGCCGACGCGACCAGAAGCGCAGCGATTTCGGGCAGTCCGATCATCGCGCGACGGTGCCTGCGGTGCGCACGTCGCGCGCTCGGTCGACCGGCGCGTGCCTCAGTTAACGATCCACGGGTCGAGCGGCGGCACGGCGGGCGAACCGTCCAGGTGGATGCCGTATTCGTACTCCCCGGGCGTCCGCTGATTCATGCACGCGTAGCGATTGCCTGCCGCCTCGGCGTGACAGCGGAAGACCGCGCGGCCCGCTTCGCTCTTGAACGCCACGCCGTCGCTCGGCCGGAACGTGTAGTTCTGACCGGGCTTGTTGTCGATGATCCACACGACGTCGTTGCCCCGTGCGTGGACCCGCGGATGATCGACGATGGCCCGGCACCCCCCGGCGCAGTCAACCCGCACCGTGACTCGGCACTGCTGTGCGCTGTTGCACACGAGGTCGCGCGGCTCGCCTCCGCGCGGCGGCGATGCGCAACCGGCGATGAGCGCTGCAAGGGTCGCCGCGAACAGGACCCTTGCAGCACGGCGCACGTTGCGCGCGTCCGTGCGCGCGACGGCCCGCGTCGTTCCAATGGGCTCGACGATCATGGCTTCCTCCTCGATGCACCCGCGCCCGGGTGCGGGCAAATGAGCGGACCCGATGATACCGCCCTCGTCAATGCACGCCGTGCGCGACGGCGTCGGACGTGACGCCGATCAGCCGGGATACCCGGATCGGCACGTCGGCGCGCTGCAATTCGGCGACGCGCTGCTGCAGCTGGCTGTCCGCCATCGTCATCCGCGAGCGAAGCCGCACGTACTCGGCCCACGACGCGATCACGTACCGCTCGACGAAGCGACCTTCCTCGCCGACATCGCGAAACACGCGCCAGCTCGTCGCACCGTTGCGCCGGCGCGTCGGTCCCACTTTCGCAATGGCTTTCAGGAATGCATCGCGGTTGGTCGCGTCGATCCGGTACTCGAGCTGAATCAGTACCGGGCCGTCGTCGGGCAGCGGTTCGGCCGCGATCGCGAGTTCCGGAAGGCGCACGCCCGGCACGACGTCCGCTTCCTGGCCCATCGCGACCTGCACCCGCCGCAACAGCCACTGCAGGATCAATACGGCGACCGCGGAAGCCCCAAGCGCCCAGCGCGTCCCGACGCCCGATGCGACGGCGCCCCAGAACGCGCTGCCGATCGCGAGGCAGCCCTGCGTCGCGACGAGATTCATCGATACCGCACGCGCGCGCACCCAGGCCGGTGCGCTGCTTTGCGTCCCGGCGGACAGGCTGGCAAACACGTAGACCCATGCCGCGCCGGCGCACGCCGCGCCGATCAGCGCCAGGAACGTGTTCACCGTCAGCGCAACGACGAGCATCGCGAGCGCCCACAGCATGCCGCCCGACGTGACGACGTCGTTCATCGTGCGTTGATGCAGCAGGCCGGGAATCGACAACGCGCCAAGGATCGCGCCGAGCCCGAAACTCGCCGAAAGCAATCCAAAACCGCCGGCGCCGAGGCCGAGCTGGTCGCGCGCGATCACGGGCAGCAGCGCCCAGAACGCGCTCGCGCACACGCTGAACGACAGGTTGCGCAGGACGAGCGCGCGCATCGGCGCTGAATGGCGCACGTAGCGCAGCCCGATCATCACGCCGGAAAGCAGGCGTTCCGGTACGCCGGGCAGTGCGACGTCAGTTGGCCTCGTCCGGCGCATCGCGATGAACATGGGCACGAAAAAGAACGCGCCGACGACGAGCGCGCTGCCGGAACTGAGTGCCGCCGCGATGGCACCGGCCAGCGCCGGACCGAGCGCGCGAGCGACGTTGAACGCCACGGAGCCGAGGGCGACGGCACGCGACAGCTCGTCGCGCGACACGAGCTCGTTGATGCTCGCCTGCTGCGCCGGCAGGTAGAACGTGAAACCGGCACCGACGAGAAACGTCAGGAACAACAGCGACGCGGGTCCGATGATCCCGATCAGCGCGGCGAAACCGAGGACGAGGCTCGCCGCGAACAGCACGATCTGCGTGACGATGATCACGCGGCGGCGATCGACGATGTCGGCGAGCGTACCCGCGACGAGCCCGAACAACAGCGTCGGCGCGGTGCTCGCGCTTTGCACGAGCGCCACCATCAACGCGGACGTCGTCAGCGTCGCCATCAGCCACGCCGAAATCGTCGCCTGCATCGTGTAGCCGAGCGCGGCGCCGATCGATCCTAGGTAGAAGTTGCGAAAGACCGCGTTGGCCAGCGGCGACGATTCGAACGACCGTGCGACCGAGGCGGGGAGGCGGATTGCCACGCGGCGAAGTGTAGCGTGGCGCTCCGTCGATGGCGGCCACGGGTCGTCGGCGTACACTTGATCGATCGCGCACCGAGGCCTTTCGGTCGCGGCCTACATCACAAGGAGCATCGAGTGGACGCGTCGCTGCGCGAGCGCCTGCGAATTCGGGAAGTCGTGGAAAACTGGGTGCTCTGGCGCGACGCGGGTGACTGGGAACGCTTTCGCGGTGTCTGGCATCCGGACGCGCGGATGATGGCGACGTGGTTCCAGGGACCGGCGACTTCGTTCATCGACGTGAGCCGCGAGGGCTTCGAGCGCGGCGTGCGCATCCTGCATTTCCTCGGCGGCTCGTCGATCGACGTGGAGGCTACGCGCGCTATCGCGCAAACCAAGATGACGATCTCGCAGCGCGGCGATGTCGACGGCGTGCGCTGCGACGTCGTCTGCACCGGCCGCTTCTACGATTTCTTCGAGCAGCGCGAGGATCGCTGGAAGATCGTGCTACGCCAGCCGATCTACGAGAAGGACCGCCTCGATCCACTCGACCCTTCGGCGACGCCGAAGCTCGAGCCAGCGCTGCTCATGCAGTTTCCCGAAGGCTATCGGCACCTCGCGTACCTGCAGGCGCGTCTTGGTTACCACGTGAAGCGCGATATGCCGGGGCTCACGGGCGCGGAGGTCGAGCGCCTCTACGCCGACGGCGCGGCGTGGCTCGCGGGACGGCCGCTCGCGCGCTAGGCTAGCTTAGGGTCTCCAGGCATCCTGAACGCAGAACAACCGAACCAACACGACGAGGACTTCGATGACCGATCACAACGACGAACTACAAGCGACGCTTGCGAACATCATGGCCCCGGGCAAGGGCATTCTTGCCGCCGATGAAAGCACGCCGACGATCACCAAGCGCTTCAGCGCCGTTGGCATTGAATCGAACGAAGCAACGCGGCGCGCTTACAGGTCGCTGCTGTTCACCACCCCGGGCGCGGACGCATCGCTTGGCGGCGTGATCCTGTTCGAGGAAACGCTCGGCCAGAAGGCCGACGACGGTACGCCCTTCGCACAGGCGCTCGCCAAACGCGGAATCCTGCCCGGCATCAAGGTGGACAAGGGAACGACGGCACTGCCCGGTGCGCCGGGCGATCTGATCACGCAGGGACTCGACGGGCTCGCCGAGCGGCTCGACGCGTACAAGGCGCAGGGCGCGCGCTTCACGAAATGGCGCGAAGTGTATCCGATCACCGACCGCAATCCGACGCCCCTCGGCATTGCCGCCAACGCGGAGGTGCTCGCGCGTTATGCCGGCATCTGCCAGCAGCGGGGGCTCGTTCCGATCGTCGAGCCGGAGGTGCTGATCGACGGCGGGCATTCGATCGAGCGCTGCGCGGAAGTGACCGAAGCCGTGCTGTATGCGGTGTTCGATGCACTGCACCGGCATCGCGTCGTCACCGAGGCGATCATCCTGAAGCCCAACATGGTCGTGCCCGGCAAGGCCAACGCACGCAAGGCGGCGCCTGAGGAGGTTGCGGCAGCGACGCTGCGGGTGCTGCGTCGGACGGTGCCGTCGAGCGTGCCGACGATCAATTTCCTGTCGGGCGGACAGTCACCCGAGGAAGCGACCGCGAATCTGAATGCGATGAACGCACAGGACCGCGGTGCGCCGTGGATTCTGTCCTTTTCATTTGCCCGTGCGTTGCAGGACCCGGTGATGGCGCTGTGGAAAGGTGCAGCCGGCAATGTCGCCGCGGCGCAAGCTGCGTTCGGACATCGGCTGCAAATGGCTAGCCGCGCGCGCGCAGGCACCTGGTCGCAGTCGCTCGAACGACAGCGCTGACCGCTCCGTTCATTCGACACGCCGTCACGACATCGGGTTGGCGGGCGGCGGCGGGCCGCCCGGAAGCGGAATGAATTCCTGATTGTCGAGATCGGGCAGCTTCATGCGTCCCGCGCGCCAATCGGCTTTGGCCTGCTCGATGCGGTCTTGCGACGACGATACGAAATTCCACTCGATGAAGCGCTCACCGATCGGCTCACCACCGAGCAGCATGACCGATGCGTGGGTCACGGCTTTGAACGACACCGGCTTGCCCGGTGCGAACGTCACCATGCGGCCGGCAGGACACGATTGACCGTCGATGTCGACTGCTCCGGCCGCAACGAACGCGGCGCGCTCGGGATACTCGGCCGGCAACTGCGCCTGCGCGCCGGGCTGCAATTCCCAGTGCACGTAGAACATCGGCGAATGCGTGATGACTTTCGCGCGCGCGCCGAACGCCTCGCCGACGACGAGGCGCGCCCACAGACCGCCGCTTTCGTAGGTCGGGAGATCGGCACCGCCGTAATGCGCGAACGCCGGCGCAGTCTCCTCCTCCTCGACGGGCAGACCGACCCACGCCTGGATCCCGTGCAGGATACCGCCCTCGGCGCGGGCACGCTCGAAACGCTCGGAGTGCGTGATGCCACGTCCGGCGGTCATCCAGTTGAGTTCGCCGGGGCGTATCGGCTGCTCCGAGCCGAGGCTGTCCCGATGCATGATCTCGCCTTCGAACAGGTACGTGACGGTCGACAGGCCGATGTGCGGATGCGGCCGCACGTCGACGCTGCGCGGAATGCCCGCTTCGAAACGCACCGGGCCGAAATGATCGAAGAACACGAACGGCCCGACCATCCGGCGGTGTGTGTGCGGGAGCACGCGTCCGACTTCGAAGCCTCCGCCGAGATCGCGGGTGCGCTGGTCGATGGCAAGTTCGATCATCACGTTCTCCTCGTGGGCTTGCAGGCATTATGACGCGCGATCACGCGGCCGCTCCGGCGTCCGACGCGAGCGGCGACGCAAAGACACGGCTCGCACGACGTCTGGGCACGTTCGACGCCGTCGTCGTCGGCTTGGGCGCCATGCTGGGCGCGGGGATCTTCACCGCGCTTGCGCCGGCCGCGGGCGCCGTCGGTGACGGACTCGCGATCGCGCTGATCATTGCTGCGTTCGTCGCCTATTGCAACGCGACTTCGTCGGCGGCACTCGCGGCACTTTATCCGGAGTCGGGCGGTGCTTACGTCTACGGCCGCGTGCGCCTCGGTGGGTTCGCCGGTTTTCTCGCCGGATGGGGCTTCGTGACCGGCAAGCTCGCGAGTTGCGCGGCGATGGCCTTGACGTTCGGCTTGTACGCCGCGCCTTCGTATGCCCGGCCGCTCGCGGCGACGGCGGTCATTGCGCTGACGGCGATCAACTACCGTGGCGTCACCAAGACCGCAGGCGCGACGAAGGTCATCGTGGTGATCGTGCTCGTGTGCCTCGCGCTCGTCGTTGCCGCATCGCTCGGCAGCGGGAGCGCCGAGTGGTCGCGCGCATTGCCGTCGTCGATCCCCGGCGGATACGAAACGCTGCAGGCCGCCGGCTTTCTGTTCTTCGCGTTCGCCGGGTATGCACGGATCGCGACGCTCGGCGAAGAAGTCGTTGCCCCGACACGCACGATCCCGCGAGCAATACCGCTTGCGCTCGCCATCGCGCTGGCGGTGTACGCGCTGGTCGCCGTGAGCGCGCTCGCTGCGGTCGGCGGGGCAGAAATCGCACGCACGCCCGCGCCGCTCGTCGCGGTCGTCGAAAGCAGCGGTTGGCCGATGCTCGGGCCGGTGGTGCGGGTCGGCGCGGCGATCGCGTCACTCGGCGTGCTGCTGTCGCTCGTCGCCGGGGTGAGCCGAACGGCGTTTGCGATGGCCGCGAACGGGGACCTGCCACGCTGGCTCGCGTCGGTGCATCCGCGGTTCCGCGTGCCGCACCGCGCCGAACTGGCGGCGGCGACGATCATCGTGGGCATCGTGCTGTTCGTGGACGTCGGCGATGCAATCGGCTTCAGCGCCTTTACCGTGCTCCTCTATTACGCGATCGCGAATGCGGCCGCGCTGACGCTCGAGCGACACGAACGACGCTGGCCGCGCGCACTTGCCGTCGCCGGCATCGCCGGTTGCGCGATGCTCGCGGCATGCCTGCCGATGTCGACCGTAATCCGGGGCACGGGCGTGGTGGCGGCCGGCGCGCTCACCTACGCTATGCTCTACGCGGCACGACGGCCGGCTGCGAAGCGCCTCGGCCGCTCTTGACCGCGAACAACGCGATGACCGTGCCTGCCATCTCTTTCGATGCAGCGGAATGCTGGCCGCCGCTTCCGCTCGCCGGGTGGCTCGACACGTGCGCGACGCTGCACATGTGGTCGCAGATCGTCGGCAAGGTGCGCCTCGCGCTGACGCCGCTCGTCAACCACTGGTGGAACGTACCGCTGTACGTGTACCCGCGCGGATTGACGACGTCGTCGATCCCGTACGGAAGTGGCGCGTTCGAACTGCGGTTCGATTTCGTGCGTCACGAACTCGTGCTGGACGCGTCGTTTGCACGCCCGCGTTCGATGCCGCTCGCGGCGCGTTCGGTGGCCGATTTCTACGCCGAGTCCATGGCGATGCTCGGCGCCGCCGGCATCGACGTCGCGATCCGGACCGTGCCGGTCGAAGTCCCCGATCCCATCCCGTTTGAGCAGGATCGCGTGCACGCGAGCTACGATCGCGCGTCGGTCGAACGTTTCTTCCGCGTGCTGCAGAGCGTCGATCGGGTGCTGCATGACTTTCGCCGCGGCTTCATCGGCAAGTGCAGCCCGGTGCATTTCTTTTGGGGCAGCTTCGACCTGGCGGTCAGCCGCTTTTCCGGGCGCGTGGCGCCGCCGCGCGCCGACGCCGACGCCATCACACGCGAGGCGTATTCGCACGAAGTGAGCAGCGTCGGGTTCTGGCCCGGCGAGGGTTTCGCGGACGCTGCGTTCTACGCCTACATGGCGCCGGAGCCCGCCGGTTACCGCGGGCAAGCGCCTCGACCATCGACGGCGTACTACGATGCGAAGCTCGGCGAATTCATCCTGATGTACGACGACGTGCGCAGGGCGGCGGCCCCGAGCGCAGTGCTGCTGGAATTCTGTGAGTCGACGTATGCCGCCGGGGCCGATCTCGCCGGCTGGGATCGCGCGAGTCTCGACCGCTGATCACAGGGCCGTGCGCGTCACCCAAAACGTGGCGCAACGCGCAGCACCCATCCGGTCAGGATTTGCGACGCGCCGGCAGTTCGACGACCGTTTCCCCCGATACCGGATCCGTCACGCCGAGGCCGCCGCCCAGGTCCTCCAGCATGCTGCGCGTCTTGTCCAGCAACGCGATCATCTGCGGGCGCGCGGCGATCAGGCTCTCCATGTCGTCCCACCCGCCGATGAAGCAGTAGGCGCGCTCGCCGGTCTTGATCAGCGCGCCACCCC
>DASSEA010000102.1:0-2828 GCA_035696805.1 Casimicrobiaceae bacterium | reverse complement strand
GGAAATCGTCGGCGGCGTCCTGCTGGTTGGAATCGGCTCATACATCTTGTTCGAGCATCTGACCGGCGCCGCGTGAAATTATCAACTGAGGGCGCCCGTGGCGATGCTTCCCGCGGATTCCCCATGAAGCGGTTCAATCCCGGCTCGGCGCCAGCCTGAAGTTAGCGACCTCCGGCATCGCCAGCAGGCTCTGCTGAAGTGCGCGTACGTCGTCGGAGCGATTGGACCAGATCACTGTCCGGTATTCGACGAGCGGCGGCGACCCGTGCAGTCGATACGCTATCTCGCGCATCTCGAAGCCATGCCGGCGGACGAGTTCGCGAAACGCATCTTCGTCGGGTGCGCGCGTACGCTCGAATTCGACCTCGACGTGAACGAAGGATTGGACGGGGATCCGGTCCTCCAGTTGGCGCAGCAGTGCGAGCGCGATCAGCGTAGCCACCGACCCGACGGCGCCCGTCAAGTACGAGCCGACGCCGATCACCACACCGATCGCGGAAGCCACCCAGATCGATGCCGACGTCGTCAGGCCGCGAACGCTGAAGCCTTCCTTCACGATCACGCCGGCGCCGAGAAAGCCGATGCCCGTGACGATTCCCTGGATGACGCGAGTCACCTCGCCGCCGCCGTGCGTGTTCGCGAACACCTCGTATTGCGACGCCGCAACGAGCAGCGCCGAGCCGAAGCAAACGAGCGCGTACGTTCGCAGGCCCGCGGCACGGCCGTGAAACGTGCGCTCGAGGCCGATGGCGCCGCCGGCGATCAAAGCCACGAGGCTGCGCGCAACCACGTCCCATTCGGTCATCATCGGGAGACTCGTTTCCGGGATTCTTCGCGGGCGAGTACAAGCGAATGTTCCATTGCTGTCAACCTCGTCGATCGGCGCACACGAGCGACGCCAATTTCGCCTCTCCGTGCCCGATCCCCGACCGCAGGTCGCGTTCATCGGCCGAAAAGCGCGGGCGGCCGTATAATCGCGCCGCCTGCCGACCCCTTGGCAGACGGTCCCGCGAACCGTGGATGTCATTACCCGCCATTTCGGAAAGGTCGCCGTCGTCGCAGCAACGGGACGGGTGGATCAATCGAGCGCGAGCGCGCTCGAATCCGCGCTGTCGCCGCTCTGGGAAAGTCCTGATGTCGCAAGCCTCGTCCTCGATTTCAGCGGCATCGAGTACATCAGCAGCGTCGGCCTGCGCGTCCTGATGATCGCAGCACGACAGATGCGCGGGCGCCGCGCGCGCATCGCCGTCACCGGCCTGCAGTCCGTCGTGGCGGAGATCTTTGCGATCAGTCGCTTCAACACTGTCCTCGAAGTCTTCCCGACCGTGCGCGACGCGCTCGTCGCGCTGTCTCCCGAAGCCGCCGCCGCGTACGACGCGGCCTGAACTTCTCGCGCCCCATGCAACGCGTTCGTTTCTGGGGCACGCGCGGCTCGCTGCCGGTGGCGCTGACCACCGAAAGCGTGCGCGCCAAGCTCGCAGCCGCGTTGCGCAGTGCGCGTGGAATGACGTTCGATTCCGACGAGGCGATCGCCCGTTACGTCGAAGGTCTTCCATTCGAGATCGGCGGCACGTTCGGCGGTCACACCGCCTGCGTGCAGATCGCAAACGGCAGCAGCGACTACGTGATCTGCGATCTCGGCAGCGGACTGCGGCCGTTCGGTCAGGCGGCGCTCGCGCGGCATGGTCCCGGTGTTCCGCAGACGTATCACCTGTTCGTGTCGCACCTGCACTGGGATCACATCATGGGCTTGCCGTTCTTCGGCCCGGCCTATATCCCCGGCAATCGCCTGTTCTTCTATGGTGCGCATCGCGAGCTCGAAATGGCACTGCGCCGGCAGATGGAACCGCCGTCGTTCCCGGTGAATTTTTCGACGTTCAACGCGTCGATCGAATTCGTGCATCTCGAGCCCGATATGACGCACGACGTGGCAGGAATGCAGGTGACGGTCAAGCGGCAGCACCACGCCGGCGATTCGTACGGCTATCGCTTCGAGCGCAACGGGCGCGCCGTCGTCTACTCGACCGATTCGGAGCATACGTTCGAGGATCCGACGGAAAGCGCGAGCTTCGCCACGTTCTTTCGCAACGCGGACGTCGTCGTCTTCGACGCGATGTATTCGCTCGCTGAAGCGATCTCCGTCAAGGCCGACTGGGGCCATTCGAGCAATATCGTCGGCGTCGAGCTCTGCCAGCTCGCGCAGGCGCGCCACCTGTGCCTGTTCCATCACGAGCCCGCGCTCGACGACGCCGCGCTATCGAAGATGCTCGAGGAGACGCAGCGCTACGAGGAGATCACGCGCACCGGCGAGCCGTTGCGTGTGACCGCGGCCTACGACGGACTGGAACTGACCTTGTGATCGACAGCGCGCCGGAGACACCGCTTCTCCGGACGGCAAGGCTGCGCGCGACGTGCGCGGTGCTCGTCGCAGCGCTCGCGATCGGTCTCGCACTCGACGTCGGTCGCGTGCTGCCGCTGCAGCAGGCGTGGTTCGATGAGCTGCAGCGATTATCGCCACGCGCCGTCGGCGTGTCGCCGGTGACGATCGTCGAGATCGACGAGCGCAGCCTCAAGGACCTCGGTCCGTGGCCATGGCCGCGCACCCTTCTCGCCCAGCTCGTCCATCAGATCAACGCGTATACGCCCGTCGCGATCGGCGTCGACATCGTCATGCCCGATCCCGACCCGTTATCGCCGGAGCGGGCGCTTGCGCATGTCGACATGGACGTCGCGCTGCTGCAGGAGATTTCGGCGCTGCCGTCGAATGACGCCGAGCTTGCGAGCGCGTTTCGCGCAGCACCGACTGTCGTCGTGCTCGCCGATGCGCC
>DASSEA010000101.1:0-2170 GCA_035696805.1 Casimicrobiaceae bacterium | reverse complement strand
TGGGCCGGCAGCAGTGCAAAGGCCGAGCCGGTGCCCGCGCCGAAGCCCGCGACGGTGCCGTGATAGCGCACCTTGCCGCCGTAGAGATCGGCGGTCAGCGAAACCGGCTGGCCGATGCGCATCGTCGCGAGCTGCGGCTCCTTGAAGTTCGCGTCGACCCAAACCTGGTCGAGCGGCACGATCGCCATCAATGTCGTGCCCGGCGCAACGCGTTGACCAAGCTGCACCGAACGCTTCGCGACGAATCCCGAAACGGGCGCGGGCAACTGCGTTCGCGCGACGTCAAGATAGGCGTCATGAACCTGCGCCGCGGCGGCGAGTACATCCGGATGGCTCGCCACGGCGGTGCGGTCGGTCCGCGCAGCCGTCGCTGCCAACTCCTGCTGCGCAGCGACCTGCGCGGCGCGGGCGCTCGTCAACGCATCGCGCGCGTGCTGCAGCTCTTCGCCCGACACCGCGCCCGAGCGCGCAAGCCGCTCGCGGCGGTTCAGGTCTTCACTGGCGCGCGCGAGCTCGGCGCTGCGCATGTCGACGTTCGCCTTGAGCTGCGCCGTCGTCGCAAACAGACCGCGCACGTCGCGAACGGTCTTCGCGAGCTTCGCATCGGCCTGTTCGAGCGCGATCTTCGCATCGGCCGGGTCGAGCTCGACGAGCGTCGAGCCGGCCTTGACGAACTGCGTGTCCTCGGCGGCGATCCTGACGACGGTGCCGGCGATCTGCGGCGTGATCTGCACGACATTGCCGCTGACGTACGCATCGTCGGTGGACTGCTCGTAGCGCAGGACGAGTGCCCAGTACGTTCCATAGGCGATGCCGATCAGCGCGAAAGCACCCGCGACAATCGCGAGCCATCGCTTGCGCGCGCCGTTCGCGGCGGATCGGGAAGTGGGTTTTGCGTCGCTCATCTTGGATTCCCTGTCGTCATGGAGACCTGCGCCGGTTCGGGCTCGTAGCCGCCGCCGAGCGCACGCACGAGGTTGATCGAAAGCTCGAGCGCGCGCGCGGAAAGGTCGGCGTCGAGGCTTTGCTGGGCAAGCATCGGTTGTTCGGCGGACAGCACCTGCAGGTAGTTCCCGATGCCTTCCCGATAGCGGATGAGCGCAAGGTCGTAGGCTTCGCGCGTCGTCGCCGCGGCGTCGCGCTGCTGCCTGCGTTGCTCGTCGAGGCTCCGAAACGACACGATCTGGTCGACGACCTCGCGCATCGCGTCGGCGAGGGTCTGGTTGTATTGCTCGACGGCGACGTCGTAGTCGGCGTCCTTCGCCGCGAGCTGGGCACGAAGCCGGCCCGCGTCGAACACCGGAAGCGTGACCGCCGGACCCGCACCCAGCATGCGGCTCGCAGCGGTCAGCAGGTTCGCGCCGCCGAGGCTCTGCAATCCGACGAAGGCCAGCAGATTCACGTCGGGGTAGAACTCGGCCTTCTGCGATGCGACACTCTTGCTCGCCGCCTCGATCCGCCAGCGCTGCGCAACGATGTCGGGGCGGCGGCCGAGCAGTTCCGCGGGGAGGCGCGACGGCAACGCGATTGCGGCAAGCGCCGTGGCGGCCGGCCGCGCGATGGCCAGGCCCCGATCGGGGCCCGCGCCCAGCAGCGCGGCGATCTGATTGCGCGCAAGGCCGATGCGCTCATCGAGTGCAGCGATTTCTTCGCGCGTCGCGGGCAGCGCCGCTTCGGCCTGCTTCACCTCGAGGCGCGAGTCGAGGCCGGCGGCATTGCGGTCGCGGGTGAGCGCCACGACCTTTTCGCGCGCGGCGAGCGTTGCCTGCGCGACATCTCGCTGCAGGTACGCGCGCTGCAGTTGCACGTACGCCTGCGCGACGCCGGTCGACAATTGCAGCCGTGCCGCGTGCGCGTCGATCTGCGCGGCGCGCGCGCTGCCGAGCGCCGCCTCGTACGCGGCGCGGTTCTTGCCCCACACGTCGGGATCCCATGACAGCGCGAGCTGCATCTGGTTCAGCGTCTGCGTCGTGCCGCCGAACGGCGGTGGGACGAGCCCGTGCTCGGAGAAGTGCTCGCGGGTGCTCGATGCACTCGCGTCGATGCGCGGTGAAAGCGCGCTTTGACTCGCATCGGCGACGGCGAGCGCCTTGCGCGTGCGCGCGGCCGCCACGTTGAGCGTCGGACTGTGTGCAAGCGCTTCGTCGATCAGCGCGTCGAGCTGCGCATC
>DASSEA010000100.1:0-4397 GCA_035696805.1 Casimicrobiaceae bacterium | reverse complement strand
GACGCCTCGATCGCGCGCGAGATCGGCACGTGGTCGAAACCGGGTGCGCCGAACGCGACCGGGTTGCCGGTGTCCAGGTTCGTCGCAACCAGGAATAGCTTCGTGCGCAGGCGCCGGAAGTCGTTCGTGCGCCCCGGCGCCGCGAACAGTCGCTTCAGGAAGCGATCGATCGTGCGGTTGTCGAAAAAGCCGGTGGGAATCGCACGCGCGAACGTCGCGAGCGACTCCATGACGCCGCGCTGCAGCGGATCGCGCAAGTACTGAAGCGCTGCGCGCAGCGTAAGCGCAGGCACGCTCGCGAGACGCCGGCCGAACTCACCGAGCGCGGGCTTCAGGAACAGCTCGGGCTTGAGCGCCGCCTGCCGTCCGTCATCGATGAACAGCCGGTACATCTGCGCAGGCGAGAGGCCGTTCGCGAGCGCCGCCGCGACGAAACTGCCCGACGACACGCCGACGTAGACGTCGAGCGCCGTGCAGTCGAGATCGGCGATCGAGTCGGTGAGCGCGAGCAGCGCGCCCACCTCGTAGATGCCGCCGAGGGGGCCGCCGCCGGCGAGTGCGAGCCCGATGCGCCCGGTACTGCGGCGTCTCGCTGCCATGTCCCGGCCTGCCGGCGCCGGATTACCGCTTCGTGCGTGCGCGGATGCTGCGTGCCGACTTGCGTGCCTTGCGCGTGCTCGACGTCTTCGTGGCTCGAGCAGGCCTGGCCGGCGGCGTGTCGACGGCGAGCCGCGCATGGACGACGGGAAGCCTTTCGCGGAGGCGCGCTGCAATCGTCGCGATCGATTCGACCGATGCGCGCACGCCGGTGCGAGCGTCACGCACGAGCGCGTTGGCGCGCGCCACCGACGTCTCGATGCGACGTGCGACAAGGCGAATCGCACGCGTCTCGACGACGGTGCCTTCGTTGATGAGCGCACGGAACACCGTGCCGGCTTCCTTGCCGGCCCATTCGCGCGTGACGTTGGCTGCGCCGAGCGTCGCGAGCCAGAACTGGCGGGGCGCCGCGAGCACGGTGGTGGTGCCGGCTGGCAGGGTCATACGGAGTGTGTTCGACATAGAGAATTCTCCTGGGCGTGTCGGCCCGTCCTATCAGGCGGGCACCAGTTCCGACATTACCGGCAAAGCATTAGAGCGGTCACACTAAAGCGGCAGCGCTCGCGGATCGATCCCTGCGCGCGCGCCGGTGCAACGACACCGGCGCGACGTGCCTCGTCTACGTACGCAGGCGGCCGGCGAGCGCCGTCGCGAGCTTTGCCGTGATCGCGTAGATCGACAACTGCGGATTCGCACCCACGGACGTCGGAAACAGCGAACCATCCAGCACGAACAGATTCGCCAGATGATGATGGCGTCCCGTCTCGTCGACGACGGCGCGACGCGGATCGGGCCCGAGCGCGCAGCCGCCCATCACGTGCGCGGATACGATCGTCGTCGCGCGTGGCTGCAGGTCGAACGCGCCGATGGCCGCGCGTGCTTGACCCACGCTCGGATAACCGTCGCCTTGGTCGTGCACGGGCATCACGGCCGTCGCGCCGGCGGCGAACTGAATTTCGGCCATCGCAGTCATCGCGCGCCGCACGCCGTCGAACAGATACGGCGTCAGCCGGTAGTCGAGCAGCGGCGTTCCATCGCCGGCGATGCGCACGCGCCCGCCCTCGCTGTCGCGGTGGAACCCGTCGCGCAACAGCGCGATCAACACCTGCAGATTCGGCAAGCGTCGCATCCACGACGCGTGCGACGCGCCGTGCCCAGGCAGCGTGATGGCCGCGAGCACAGGATGCACCGGCGGCGCTTCGAGCTTGAACCCAATCGGTCCGTCGACCGCGGCGCCATCGAGAAAATGATCGGAGTAAATGGTTTGCGGTGCGCCGGCGAAACCGTCGACGCGCTCGCGCATCAGCGCCGCGGATACGACCGTCGGGTGCAGGAACGTGCGCACGCCGACGACCGCGAAGGGATCCGGAAGCGCGCTTCGCAGCAGCAGTGCCGGCGAACCGATCGCACCGGCGGCGCTGACGAACGTTCGCGCCCGCACCCGGATCCGGCGCGAAGTGACCGCACCGTGCGCGTCCAGCGGCGCGCACTCGACGCTGTCGATCGCATCGCCGCGCATCCCCAGCTGTAGCGCGCGGGCACGCGTGACGAGCGTCGCGCCGCGGTCGAGCGCATGCGGGATCGTCGTGACCAGCATCGACTGCTTCGCATTGGTCGGGCAGCCCATGCCGCAATAGCCGAGGTTCCAGCATCCCTCGACGTTGCGGCGTATCGCCTGCCACGACAGGCCGAGTGCCGCAGCCCCGCGCGCGAGCGCTGCGTTGTTCGCATTCGGTGCGACGTTCCACGGCGCGATCGCGAGGCGTTCCTCGACGCGAGCAAACCAGGGTGCCAGCTCCGCAGCGCCGAACCCGGAAAGGCCATGCGCGGTGCGCCAGTGCGCGAGCGTGGCTTCGGGCGTGCGAAACGAACTCGTCCAGTTCACCGTCGTGCCGCCACCGACGCAACGCCCCTGCAGGATGTTGATCGCCTTGTCCGCCGTCTTGCGTGCCGCCGACTCCTGGTACAACTCGCGATACGCGTCGGCTTCGCGCATGCGGAAGTCGCTCGACGAGCGCAGCGGGCCCTCCTCGATCATCAGCACGCGCAGGCCTGCATCGGTCAGGATCTCCGCTGCGATTCCGCCACCCGCACCGGTGCCGATGATCGCGACGTCGGTCTCGAGCGTGACGTCGCGGTCGAGCGTCGGGGCATCGACGATCGCCCACCCGCGCGCCACGCCGGCGCGAACTGGGTCAGCGATCGTGCGCTTCGCGTCCGCGGTTGCAGCTACGGTCGCTACGGTGATGCCCGGGTGTTGCGTTGTCATTTCAAGACCGGCGGGCCTGGATAGGCGATCGAAGGCCACGAACGCGGATTCGCGTACCACGCGGCCATCGTCAGTTGATGGAGCGCGTCGTAGGCCGTGCGCTTCAGCGACCAGCGGCTTTTCTGCAGGCGCGTGAGGAATGCGCTCGCTTCCGCCAGCGACGCGCTGCGCCAGGGGCCGTTCATCCCGGCGATCACGTACTGGACGGGCGCGAAGGCAAGCAGCGTGAACAGCGTCGACAATTCATCGCGCGTGATCGGCGGGAGGCCGTCGATCGCGACGGCGATGGCGGCGACGGTTTCATCGATCGCCGTTCGATGCTCCGTCGCATCCGTCGGCAGCGCGCCATCGAGAAACGCCGGCACCAGCGCGTGCATGATGTCGGTACCTGCGGGGGAAAGTGAAGGCGCGATCGGTACCGTCGCGTCGATCGCGGCCGCCGGCCGCAACCACTGCGCCGTCGCGAGCACGACCGCCCCGCCGACGCCGGTGAACAGGAAGCGGCGACGCGAGTGATTCACGGTGTGGGTGGCGGCGGACTGCATGGCGGCGCGGGCGCCGTTATCGGGCGCCGATCGGCGACGATAGTCCTGGCGGCGTAGAGCAAACAATCTAAATCGTCCCGCAGCGAGGCTGCTTAGACTGTGCCTTCATGGCGATGACGAATGCTCCGGGCGATGCCGTCACGGGACTGCTTCAGGCGCTCGCCCGCGTGCAGCGGCATCACATCGAGCGCAACGCCAGCCCCGAGCTCGCGCAGGCGCTCGCGCATCTCGGCGCCTGGCAATCGCGGCGGCTGCGCAACACCTACGCGGATCTCGAGCGATCGCCGCGCTACGCGCGCGCCATGACGTATTTCCAATCCGACCTCTACGGCGGTGCGGATTTCGCGCAGCGCGACGCGGATCTCGTCCGTGTGGTTCCGGCGATGCGCCGCCTTCTGCCCGACAGCGCGATCGCGGCGGTGACGCTCGCTGTGGAATTGAACGCGCTGTCGCAGGACCTCGATCTCCTGATGACCTCGCAGCTCGGCAGCCGCGCGACGACGTTCAGCGTCGCCGACTACTGCGCCGCTTATCGTCGCGTCGGCCGCTACGACCTGCGCCGGCAGCAGATCGATCTCATCGCCGCGGTCGGTGCCGCGCTCGATCGCCTCGTCCGCAAGCCCATGGTTCGGACCGCGCTCGGCCTGATGCGCAAGCCCGCGAGCCTCGCAGGACTTTCGGCACTGCAGGATTTTCTCGAGCGAGGTTTCGCTGCGTTCGCGGAAATGCGCGGCGCGAACGAATTTCTGGCGACGATCGTCGCGCGCGAAACGGCGCTTCGCGATGCGATCGTCGCAGGCAGCGACGCACCGTTTCCTGCGCCGTTGTGACCCTCAGGCGGTGTCGGTGCCGCCGGTCAACTTGTCGAGTTGCGCGTGGATCTCGCGCTCGATCGCAGGCTTGAGCGGCGTCAGCAGAAAACCGAGCGTCACTTCGAGCCGGATGTCCGACGTGCCGACGTGCATGCTGCCGGAGAGGCCCGGACG
>DASSEA010000099.1:0-7594 GCA_035696805.1 Casimicrobiaceae bacterium | reverse complement strand
CCGTTGCGGTGGCCACGGGCGCGGGCGACGCCTTGGCACTCGCCGCGCGCTTCACGAGCGTGCCGACCGTATCCGAAAGCCTCGCGCCGTGCGCGCGCCAGTAGTCGATGCGATCCTGCGCGATGCGCAGGCCTTCTTCGTGCGCAGCCGCGACGGGGTTGTAGAACCCCACGCGCTCGATGAAGCGCCCGTCACGACGGCTGCGCGAATCCGTCACCACCACGTTGTAGAACGGCCGCTTCTTCGCACCGCCGCGCGCGAGTCTGATCACCACCATGTTCGTTATCCGGTTCGGGCCGAAACGGCCGCGGGCGCCCGAGCGGGCGGGAAAATGAAAGCCTTGGATTATAGCGTCCAGCCGGCTTCCAGGCAAATTCGGCATCTGCACCGGCGGTAAGGACCCGGCATCCGGGCACGGGCGGTTTGCGCTAGAGTCGGCCGCGAGCCGACTCACCCACGGGCCCATGCCAAGCACGACGCCGACCCCGCAGCACGATGACGCGTGGCTTACGCGCGAGCGGATCCTCCTCTTCGTGCTCGCGTTCGTCACGATCGCCGTATGCGTCCTCGGCTTTCAGCTCGTCGAGCCATTCATCCCGGCAATCACGTGGGCAATGGTGCTCGCGGTCATGGCGAGCCCGATGCACGAGGCGCTGGTGCGGCGCCTGCGCCGGCCGTGGCTCGCGGCAGCGATTGCCGTGGTCGTCGTCACGATCGTCGTCGCGCTGCCAGCGGCGTTCGTCGTGCGCCAGGTCGCCGCCGAGGCGCTCGACAGCGCCGCGGAGATGCGCACGCTGTTCGACGGCGATCGCTGGCGAACGACGCTCGACCGCTTTCCCCGGCTCGCGCCGCTTCGCGATTGGGTCGAAGAACAGGTCGACCTCCGCGCGGAATTCCGGCATGCCTCGGAAACGGTCGTGAAGGCGATACGCGGGTTCGTCGCACGCTCGCCCCAGTTCGTGCTCGGCACGTTCGTCACGCTGTTCCTGCTGTTCTATGCGTTGCGCGACAAGCGTCGGCTGCTGGCGACGTTGCGCGGATTCGTGCCGCTGGCCCCGCCGGAGACCGACAAGGTGATCGAGAAGGTGCGCCACGCGATCCGCGCGATCGTGTACGGCACGCTCGTCGTCGCTGCAGTGCAAGGCATCCTCGGTGGCCTGATGTTCTGGTGGCTCGGGTTGCCGGCGCCGCTCCTGTGGGGAACGGTCATGGCGCTCGTCGCGGTGCTCCCCGTGCTCGGCGCGGCGATCGTGTGGCTGCCGGTGGCCGTCTATCTCGCAGCGGAAGGTGACTGGCAACGCGCGACGGCCCTCGGGCTGTGGGGCGCGATCGTCGTGTCGATGATCGACAACGTGCTCTATCCAATCCTGGTGAAAAACGAGATACGGTTGCACACGGTGCCGGTGTTCATCTCGGTGCTCGGCGGCCTCGCCGTGTTCGGCGTCACCGGCGTGGTGCTCGGCCCTTTGGTGCTCGTCGTCGCGCTGACGCTGCTCGAAATCTGGCGGCGGCGCATGGCGGCGGGCGAGGTTGAGTCGGGGATCGATCGGCGGCG
Organism: Casimicrobiaceae bacterium; assembly: GCA_035696805.1. Taxonomy (GTDB): domain Bacteria; phylum Pseudomonadota; class Gammaproteobacteria; order Burkholderiales; family Casimicrobiaceae; genus VBCG01. The sequence continues at coordinate 6,039 of DASSEA010000099.1, read as the reverse complement.
CTGACAGGCTGGCGGAAGAGCGCGAAAGGCTTATCGCCCGGGCAGCAGGTGTCTCAGGCCGCGCATCATCTTCTGCGGTCCCTTCGCGACCATCTTCATCATCTTCTGCGTCTGCTCGAACTGATTCAGCAGCTGATTGACTTCCTGCACGGTCACGCCGGCGCCCGCGGCAATGCGCCGCTTGCGCGATGCCTTGAGGAGTTCCGGTTTCACGCGTTCCTGCGGCGTCATCGAATTGATGATGCCTTCCAGCCGCGCGACACGCCGTTCATCGAGCGTTGCACCCTGCGCGGCGCGCGCGATCTCTGCCGGCAGCTTGTCGACGAGCGCTGCAAGCCCGCCCATTTTGCGCATCTGCTCGATCTGCGACTTGAAGTCGTCCAGGTCGAAACCTTTGCCGCTCTTGACCTTCTTCGCGAGTTTTTGCGCGCGCTCGACGTCGACGGTCTTGTGCGCGTCCTCGATCAGCGTCAGCACGTCGCCCATCCCCAGGATGCGCGATGCCATGCGCTCGGGATGGAAGACTTCGATGCCGTCGATCTTCTCCGACACACCGGCGAATTTGATCGGTGCGCCGGTCACGTGACGCACCGACAGCGCCGCGCCACCGCGTGCATCGCCGTCGAGCTTGGTCAGGATGACGCCGGTCAGCGGCAGCGCGTCGCGGAAAGCGCGCGCCGTGTTGACGGCATCCTGGCCCTGCATCGCGTCGACGACGAACAGCGTTTCGATCGGCCGCACGGCGGCGTGCAGATCGGCGATCTCGCGCATCATCGCTTCGTCGATCGCGAGACGGCCCGCCGTGTCGACGATCAGCACGTCGTGGTAATGACGTCGCGCCCAATCGAGCGCGGCGTTTGCGATGGCAACCGGCTTTTCGTCGGTCGACGACGGATGGAAATCGACGCCGACCTGCGCCGCGAGCGTCTTCAGCTGCTCGATCGCGGCCGGCCGGTAGACGTCGGTCGACACGAGCAGGACCTTCTTGCGCTGCGCGGCGAGCAGGCGCGCAAGTTTTGCAGCCGTCGTCGTCTTGCCCGAGCCCTGCAAGCCGGCGAGCAGGAACACCGCCGGCGGTTGCGTCGCGAAATTGAGCGGCTCCGCGGCGCCGCCCATCAACGCCGTAAGTTCGCGCGCGACGACGCCGATCAGCGCCTGGCCCGGCGTCAGTGATCCGACGACTTCCGCGCCGATCGCCTTCTCGCGCAGATCGTTGACGAACGTGCGCACGACGGGCAACGCCACGTCCGCCTCAAGCAGCGCCAGTCGCACTTCGCGGAGCGCGTCCTGGATGTTCGCGTCGGTGAGCCGCGCTTCGCCGCGCAGCGTTTTCACGACGCGCGACAGCCGATCGGTCAGCGTTTCGAGCATGGGTGGATACGGGAGACGCGCAGCGGGATCGCTCGCGGCCGTGCGGTAAACTGGACCGTGAGCATTTTACTGCACGTGCTCGTCGCCGCGCTCTATGCGGGCGCTGCATGGGCACGCTGGCCGGCCGATGCGAGCCGTCGGCCGCACGGTCGTGCGGCGCCGGCGCTACTCGCAGCCGCGCTCGTCATGCACGCGGTCGTCGTCGGTCGCGCGATCGTGCGCACGGACGGCCTCGATCTCGCGTTCGTCAATGCACTGTCGCTGGTCGCTGGCCTGTCGGTGCTTGCGGCCTGGGTGTCGGGCGTGTTGCGAACGCTGCCCGCGGTGTCGGCCGTCGTGCTGCCGGTCGCGGCGTTGTGCGTCCTGCTGCCGCCGCTCGCCGCATCGCCGCATCGCGTGCCCTCCGCGAGCGAACCGTGGGCTGCTGCGCACATCGCCATCGCACTTTGCGCGTACGCGCTGTTCGTCGTGGTCGCGTTGCAGGCGCTCGTGATGACCGGACTCGAGAAGCGGTTGCATCGGGGGCTGCCGGCGATGAACGCAGGGAGCGCGACGCCGCTGTTGACGCTCGAACGCTACATGTTCCGGCTGATCGCGATCGGGTTCGCGTTACTGACGCTGACGCTCGCGAGCGGCATCCTGTTCTCGGAACAGCTGTTCGGAAAGGCCGTTACGCTGACGCACAAGAACGTGTTCTCCGTCGCCGGCTGGGTCGCGTTCGCCATCCTGCTGTTCGGCCGTTGGCGTTATGGCTGGCGCGGTCGCACGGCGCTAAAATGGATTCTCGGTGGAACGTTGCTGCTCGTTCTCGGCTATCTCGGCAGCAAATTCGTCCTCGAAGTCCTCCTCCGCCGATAACCAGGGTTTGCCCCTCCATTGGACGAAATTTCCCTGGGTTCACTGTCGCTGGCGCTGATCGTCCTGCTGGTGACGTCCGGTTTCTTCTCGATTGCCGAGACCGCGATGATGGCGGCGAACCGCTATCGGCTGAAGCACCAGGCGCAGCGCGGCGCGCGCGGTGCGCGGCTCGCACTGTCCCTGCTCGCCCAGACCGACAAGCTCCTCGGCGTCATCCTGCTCGGCAACAACCTGATCAATGCGGCGGCGGCGACGCTCGCAAGCATCATCACGGTGCGGCTGTTCGGACAGGGCGAATGGCCGCTCGCCGTCGGCACGATCGCCGTAACGTTCCTGATCCTCGTGTTCTCCGAGATCACGCCGAAGGTCGTCGGCGCCGCGTACGCGGACCGTCTCGCACCGCTGGTGAGCTTCGTGCTGGCACCGCTGCTGCGTTCGCTGCGGCCGATCGTGTGGTTCGTCAACCTGTTCGTCCAGGGATTGCTGAAGTTATTCCGGTTCCGTCCGTCCGCGCAGCCGAGCACGACCCTTTCACAGGAGGAATTGCGCTCGCTGGTTCTCGAGGGCGCGCAATACTTTCGCGGCAAGCACAAGACGATGCTTGCGAACCTGATGGACCTGGAAGCGATCACCGTCGACGACGTGATGACACCGCGCAGCCAGATCCACGCCATCGACCTTGCGGAGAAGCCGGCCCTGTTGCGTGGACAGATCGCGACGTCGTATCACACGCGGCTCCCGGTCTACGAGGAAACGCTCGACAACATCGTCGGCATCCTCGCGGTGAAGAGCATCCTGCATGCGATGCACCAGAACGAACTCGACATCGAGCGTATCCGCGCGCTGCTTCGTCCCCCGTACTTCATTCCTGTCGGCACGCCGCTGCTCACGCAATTGCAGCAGTTTCAGGCTGACCGGCAGCGGATGGGACTCGTCGTCGACGAATACGGCGAGTTGCAGGGGCTCGTTACGATCGAGGACATCATCGAGGAAATCATCGGCGAGTTCACGACGCAGGCGCCCGGCAGCGCCGAGAGTTTCCGCCGCGAACCGGACGGCAGCATCGTCGTCGACGGCATGGCGCCGCTGCGGACGCTCAACCGCCGGCTGGGGACGAAGTTCGGCCTGGACGGTCCGAAGACGCTGAACGGCCTGATCGTCGAGCACCTCGGCGATATCCCGGACGCCGGCGTTAGCTTCCGCGTCGACGGCCAGGCCGTGGAAATCATGCAGACGCAGGATCGGGCGGTGAAGGTCGTGCGCTTGCTGCCACCGGTCGGGCGCGACGCGGCGCCTTTACAAACACAGGTCGAGCGGGCATCATCCTGACAGCAAGTTTTATGCGAATGGAATAGGCGGTCCCCGGACGGGAATTCGGGCGCCCGCCGCCTGCCTGTCGAGAGAAGGAGACTCCGCGCGCCACGGGCTGCGCAAGGTCGAAAAGGCACTTCGCTCGAATTCGGCATAACGTTTGCTTTCCATGACGTTCTGACCACGAATCCCACGCGAAAAGCGCTTCCCGGCGCCCTCGCCGTGGCAAAAACGCGACAACCGACCGACCGACGATGGCCACCCACGCCGCCACCCGCAACATCAGCGGCTTAGCCCGCGCGCTCGCCCAGCACGGCGTCATGTCGGAGGCGGAGGCGGAGGCGCTGCAGGTTCAATCGCAGTCCTCCAACGTCCCGTTCGTCGAGCAGGTGCTGTCGGGCAAGCGCCTGACGGCGCAGCAACTGGCGGTGTTCGCGTCCCGCGCGTTCGGCGTCCCACTGCTCGATCTGACGAGCTTCGACCCCGATCAGATCAACAAGGAGTACTTCGACAACCGGATCGCCCAGACGCGGCGGGTTCTGCCGCTGCACAAACGCGGCAACCGACTCTACGTCGCGACGTCGGACCCCGCCAACCTGCAGGCGCTCGACGAAGTCCGGTTCAAGACGAACCTCGTCGTCGAGCCCGTGGTCGTCGAGGACGACAAGCTCGGCGCGGCGATCGCCAAGCTGATCGAAGCGAGCGGCGCGACGCTCAAGGAAATGGCCGCCCTCGAGGACATCGAGGTCACGCTCGAGGACGGCTCGGGCCAGCCGGCTGTCGCGGACGAAGACAGCGAAGTCGAAGACGCGCCGGTCGTCCGCTATATCCAGAAAGTCCTGATCGACGCGATCACGACGGGCGCGTCGGACATTCACTTCGAGCCCTACGAGCGCTACTACCGCATCCGGTATCGCCTCGACGGCATCCTGATGGAAGTCGCGCAGCCGCCGCTCGCGATCAAGGACAAGGTCGCGTCGCGGATCAAAGTCATTTCGAAACTGGACATCGCGGAGAAGCGCGTGCCGCAGGACGGCCGGATGAAGCTCGTGCTGTCCAAGAATCGCGCGATCGACTTTCGCGTCTCGACGCTTCCGACGCTCTTCGGTGAGAAGATCGTGATGCGGATCCTCGACTCGTCGGGCGTGAAGCTCGGTGTCGAGGCGCTCGGGTACGAGCCCGACCAGCAGCAGGCGTTGCTGTTCGCCGTCGGCCGGCCCTATGGGATGATCCTCGTGACCGGCCCGACCGGCAGCGGCAAGACCGTATCGCTCTACACGTGCCTGTCGATCCTGAATCAGCCGGGCGTGAATATCGCGACCGCCGAGGATCCCGCCGAAATCATGCTGCCGGGCGTGAACCAGGTGAACGTCAATGAAAAGGCGGGCCTGACGTTCGGCCTCGCGCTCCGCGCGTTCCTGCGCCAGGACCCCGACGTGATCATGGTCGGCGAAATCCGCGACCTCGACACCGCCGACATCGCGATCAAGGCGGCGCAGACGGGCCACCTCGTGCTGTCGACGCTGCACACGAACGACGCACCGTCCACGCTCGTGCGGATGCTGAACATGGGTGTCGCGCCGTTCAACATCGCGTCGTCGGTCAACCTGATCACCGCGCAGCGGCTCGCACGGAAGCTGTGCCCGCAATGCAAGCGCCCCGAGGACATTCCGCCCGAGGCGCTGCTGCGCGCGGGTTTTCAGGAAGAGGATCTCGACGGAAGCTGGCAGCCGTTCGGGCCGATCGGCTGCGATCACTGCAAGGGTACCGGCTACAAGGGCCGCACCGGCATCTACGAGGTGATGCCGATCACCGATGACATGCGGCAGCTCATCATGCGCAACGGCAATTCGATCGACATCGCCGAACAGGCGCAGCGCGAAGGCGTGCGCAACCTGCGACAATCCGGTCTCCTCAAAGTGAAGAGCGGCGTCACATCCCTCGAGGAAATCGAGGCGGTCACCAACGAGTAAGCGGCATCATCCGCATCGGAAGGACACGTCATGGCCACGGCAACCGCAGCGCGCAGGGACCTCAAGGTCAAGGACCAGACCTTCCTCTGGGAGGGCGTCGACCGCAACAACAAGCCGTTGCGCGGCGAGATGCGCGCAGTGTCGGAAACGGTTGCGACGACCAATCTGCGCCGACAGGGCATTCGCGTCGTCAAGATCAAGCGCCAGTCGTTTCGTGGCGGCCGTTCGGTCAATGAAAAGGACATCACGTTCTTCACGCGCCAGCTCGCGACGATGCTGAAGGCCGGCGTGCCGCTGCTGCAATCGTTCGACATCATCGCGCGCGGGCACAACAATGCGCGTTTTTCGCGCCTGATGCTCGATCTCAAGAACAAGGTCGAAACGGGTTCGAGCCTGTCGCAGGCGTTCCGCGAGCATCCGAAGCACTTCGACCAGCTCTACTGCAACCTCGTGCAGGCCGGCGAAACGGCGGGCATGCTCGATGCCATCCTCGACCGCCTCGCGACGTACAAGGAAAAGATCCTCG
>DASSEA010000098.1:0-7452 GCA_035696805.1 Casimicrobiaceae bacterium | reverse complement strand
CTACCATGGTCGCGATGGCGTACAAATACTCGATGGGGCAGCCGTATATCTATCCGCGCAACGAACTGACCTACACCGCCAATTTCCTGCGCATGATGTTCGCCACGCCGTGCGAGGAATACCCGCTGAACGACGTGCTGGTGCGGGCGATGGACCGGATCTTCATCCTGCACGCCGACCACGAGCAGAACGCGTCGACGTCGACGGTGCGCCTGTGCGCCTCGTCCGGCACCAACCCGTTCGCGGCGATCGCCGCCGGCGTCGCGTGCCTGTGGGGGCCCGCGCACGGCGGTGCCAACGAAGCCGCGCTCAACATGCTCTACGACATCCAGGCGCAGGGCGGGCTCGCGAAGATCGGCGAATTCATCGCGCGTGCCAAGGACAAGAACTCGAACGTGCGGCTGATGGGCTTCGGGCATCGCGTCTACAAGAACTACGATCCGCGCGCCAAGCTGATGCGCGAGACGTGCTACGAGGTGCTGGGCGAGCTCGGACTCGGCGACGATCCGCTGTTCAAGCTGGCGATGGCGCTCGAGAAGATCGCGCTCGAGGACGACTACTTCGTCCAGCGCAAGCTGTACCCGAACGTCGATTTCTACTCCGGCATCGTGCAGAAGGCGATCGGCATTCCGGTGCAGCTTTTCACGGCGATTTTCGCGCTCGCGCGGACCGTCGGGTGGATCGCGCAGCTGAACGAGATGGTGTCCGATCCCGAATACAAGATCGGCCGGCCGCGGCAGCTCTTCACCGGCGCGACCCGCAGAAGCATCAAACCCATTTCCGAACGTTGATCGAGACACGGGGCGGCCCGCGGCCGCCTCGGGTTCATCGGCAGTTTTCCAAGGTTTCCCGTCCATGGGCTCAATGAAGGAATTGGAGTCGACCAGTACGCTCTTCGGCAGCAATGCGCCGTTCATCGAGGAGCTCTACGAGTCGTATCTCACCGACCCCGGCCAGGTTTCGCCCGAATGGCGCAGCTACTTCGACGAGCTGCGCGGCGATGCGCCCGATGTGCCGCACGCGGGCGTCGTCGAATCGTTCCGCGAGCTGGCGCGCAACCGGCGCGTCGCCGGCGCGATGGTCGACGAGACGACGATGCACAAGCAGGTGCTCGTGCTGCGCCTGATCGGCAAGTTCCGCACGCTCGGCATGTTCCACGCCGACCTCGACCCGTTGAAGCGGCAGGATCCCGCGTACATCCCGGACCTCGATCTGCGCGCCTATGGCTTCAACGAGAGCGATCTCGACACGGTGTTCGACGTCGGCTCGTTCAAGGCCGGCCCCGCCCGCATGCGGCTGCGCGACATCATCGACGCGCTGAAGGACACGTACACGCGGACGTTCGGCGCCGAGTACATGTACATCTCGGATACGCTGACGAAGCGTTTCGTGCAGGAGAAGCTCGAGCCGATCCGCTCGCGGCCGAACTACAGCGCGGAGGAGCGCAAGCACATCCTCGAACGGCTCACCGCTGCCGAGACGCTCGAGCGCTATCTGCACACGAAATACGTCGGGCAGAAGCGCTTTTCGGGCGAAGGCGGCGACGCGATGATCCCGATGCTCGATGCGCTGATCCAGCGCGCTGGGAGCGCGGGCGTCCAGGAACTCGTGCTCGGCATGGCGCATCGCGGCCGCCTGAACGTGCTCGTCAACACGCTGGGCAAGATGCCGAGCGATCTCTTCTCCGAGTTCGAAGGCAAGGTTCCGCACGAGCTGCCGGCCGGGGACGTCAAGTACCACCAGGGCTTTTCCTCGGACATTTCAACGCCCGGCGGCCCCGTGCACGTGACGCTCGCGTTCAATCCGTCCCATCTCGAGATCGTCAATCCCGTCGTCGAAGGCAGCGTGCGGGCGCGTCAGCACCGGCGCGACGACGTGCGCGGCGATCAGGTGCTGCCGGTCTTGCTGCACGGCGACGCCGCGATCGCGGGTCAGGGCGTCGTGCAGGAATGCCTGAACATGGCGCAGACCCGCGGCTACTACACCGGCGGCACGATCCACATCGTCATCAACAACCAGATCGGCTTCACGACGTCCGATCCGCGGGACGTCCGCGGCACGCTCTATTGCACCGACGTGGCGAAGATGGTCGAAGCGCCGATCTTCCACGTGAACGGCGACGATCCGGAGGCCTGCCTGCTCGCGACCGAGCTCGCGTTCGATTACCGGCAGAAGTTCCACAAGGACGTGTTCATCGACCTCGTGTGTTTCCGCCGCCTCGGCCACAACGAGGCCGACGAGCCGATGATCACGCAACCGCTGATGTACAAGAAGATCAACCAGCATCCCGGCGCGCGCAAGCTTTACGCCGAGCGGCTGATCGCCGATGGCGTCCTGACCGCCGACGATGCCGACGCGATGATCGCGACGTACCGCGCCGCGATGGACAAAGGCCTCCACACGAACACGACGGTGCTGTCGAATTACAAGCCGCCGTTCATCATCGACTGGTCGCCGTACAAGAATCGGCACTGGACCGATCCGGCCGACACCACGGTGCCGGTGGCGCGGCTCAAGGAGCTCGGCGTGCGCGCAACGACGGTGCCGGCCGATTTCAAGCTGCACCCGCGCGTCGAAAAGATGATGGCCGACCGGCGCGCGATGGTCGACGGCAAGCAGCCGATCGACTGGGGGATGGGCGAGATCCTCGCGTATGCGTCGCTCGTCGATCAGAACTACGGCGTGCGCATTTCAGGCGAGGACGTAGGCCGCGGGACGTTCTCGCACCGGCATGCCGTGCTGCACGACCAGAACCGCGAGAAATGGGATTCGGGCATCTGGGTGCCGCTTTCGCACGTGCGCGAGGGCCAGCCCGACTTCGAGATCATCGACTCGGTCCTGACCGAAAACGCCGTCCTCGCCTTTGAATACGGCTACACGACATCGGAGCCGAATCAGCTCGTGATCTGGGAGGCGCAGTTCGGTGACTTCGCCAACGGCGCGCAGGTCGTCATCGACCAGTTCATCAGTGCCGGTGAAGTGAAATGGGGCCGCATCTGCGACCTCGTGCTGTTCCTGCCGCATGGCTATGAGGGGCAGGGACCCGAGCACTCGTCGGCGCGGCCCGAGCGTTATCTGCAGCTCTGCGCCCAGCACAACATGCAGGTCGCCGTGCCGACGACGCCCGCGCAAGTCTTCCACCTGCTGCGGCGCCAGATGATCCGCCATTTCCGCAAGCCGCTGATCGTCATCACGCCGAAGAGCCTGCTGCGGCACAAGGAGGCGGTGTCGACCCTCGACGAGCTTGCCAACGGAGCGTTCCGCAACGTGATCGGCGAAGTCGACAAGCTCGATCCCAAGAAGGTACGGCGCGTCATCGTGTGCTCCGGCAAGGTGTATTACGAAGTCGTCGCCTACCGTCGCCAGAACGCGATCGACGACGTCGCGGTGCTGCGGCTCGAGCAGCAGTACCCGTTCCCGCACGACGATTACAAGCGCGAGGTGGCGAAATACGCGAAGGCGAAGGAAGTCGTCTGGTGCCAGGAGGAGCCGCAGAACCAGGGCGCCTGGTATCGGCTGAATACCTACCTGCGCTCGGACATCGACGAGAAGAAGACGCTCTACTACGCGGGCCGGCCGGTGTCAGCGTCGCCGGCGGTCGGCTATGCGGCGAAGCATCAGGCCGAGCAGAAGCAGCTGATCGAGGAGGCGTTCGCCGCGACGCTCAAATCCGGCGAGATGGTGGTCGCGCGATGAATGCCTCCGGTGTTGTAACGCTTTGAGGGCCGGCCGGCGATAATGACCCCTTCGACACCGAGCGCGGTCCGATGAGAATCGAAGTCAAGGTCCCCCAATTGCCGGAGTCCGTCGCCGAGGCGACGCTCGTCAACTGGCACAAGAAGGCCGGCGAGCCCGTCAAGCGCGACGAGAACCTGATCGACATCGAGACCGACAAGGTCGTGCTCGAACTGCCGGCGCCAGGGGACGGCGTGCTGACCGAAATCACACGGCCCGACGGTTCGACGGTCACGTCGAACGACGTGATCGCCGTCATCGACACCGATGGCAAGGCGGCCGCATCGTCAACGACGGACGCTGCCGCATCCAAAACGACGGTCGCGCCCGCGACCCCGGACGTCAGCGCAACGCCTTCGAGCCCCGCGGCGCCGGCGGCAACGCCGCAGCGCGAAGGCGATGGCGCCACGGCGCTTCCCGCGGCGCGCAAGATGATGGCCGACGAAGGAATCGGCGCGTCGGCGGTCTCCGGGACCGGGCGCGGCGGTCGCATCACGAAGGGCGACGTTGCCGACGTCGTGCGCGCACGCGCTGAGCCCCCGCCGGCTGCGGCACCTCCGCAGCCGGCGACCGCGCGGGCGCCGAGCGCACCCGCGGTGAAGGCACCTGCGATTCAGGTGCGCGCCGACCTCGGCGCGCGTCCCGAGCAACGGGTGCCGATGTCGCGGCTACGCGCGCGCATCGCCGAGCGCCTCGTCGAATCGCAATCGACGGCGGCAATCCTGACGACGTTCAACGAAGTGAACATGCAGCCGGTCATCGAGCTGCGCAATCGCTACAAGGAGCGCTTCGAGAAGGAACACGGCGTCAAGCTAGGCTTCATGGGCTTTTTCATCAAGGCGACCGTGCACGCGCTGAAGAAATTTCCGCTCGTCAACGCGTCGATCGACGGGAACGACATCGTCTACCACGGCTATTACGACATCGGCATCGCGGTCGGCGGTCCGCGCGGTCTCGTCGTGCCGATCATTCGCGACGCCGACCAGCTTTCGATCGCCGACATCGAAAAGCAGATCGGCGACTTCGGCAAGCGCGCGCAGGACGGCAAGCTGACGGTCGAGGAGCTGACCGGCGGCACGTACACGATCAGCAACGGCGGCGTGTTCGGTTCGATGCTGTCGACGCCGATCATCAATCCGCCGCAGTCGGCGATCCTCGGCGTGCACGCGACGCGCGAGCGGCCGGTCGTCGAGAACGGCCAGGTCGTCGTGCGTCCGATCAACTACCTCGCGCAATCGTACGACCACCGCATCATCGACGGCCGCGAAGCCGTGCTGTCGCTCGTCGCGATCAAGGAAGCGCTCGAGGATCCGGCGAGGATGCTGCTCGATCTCTGACTTCGGGGCCAGAGCAAAAAGTCGACTTATTGCTCTGACCCCAAAGTCGCAATCAACGCGGGTTCGACATGGCTGATGCGCAGCAATTCGACGTCGTCGTCATCGGCGGTGGCCCGGGCGGCTACATCGCCGCGATTCGCGCCGCGCAGCTCGGTTTCGCCACCGCGTGCATCGATGACTGGACGCGCGCGGGCGGCAAGCCTGCGCTCGGCGGCACGTGCACGAACGTCGGATGCATTCCATCGAAGGCGCTGCTGCAATCGTCGGAGAACTTTGCGCATGCGGGCCACGCCTTCGCCGATCACGGCATTCGTATCGAAGGCCTGTCGATCGACGTTGCGAAAATGCTCGCGCGCAAGGACAAGGTCGTCGCGCAGAACAACGACGGCATCGCGTATCTCTTCAAGAAGAACAAGATCGCGTCGTTCCACGGTCGCGGCGCATTCGCGGGCAAGGACGGCGACCGCTGGCGTATCGCCATCGAGGGACCTGGCGCCGCGACGATCAGCGCACGTCACGTCATCGTTGCAACCGGCTCGACGCCACGCGCGCTGCCGGGCGTTGCGTTCGACAACGTCCGCGTGCTCGACAATGCCGGCGCGCTCGCGATCCCCGTCGTCCCCAAGCGGCTCGGTGTGGTCGGCGCCGGCGTCGTCGGTCTCGAAATGGGCAGCGTGTGGCGACGGCTCGGCGCCGACGTGACGATTCTCGAAGCGTTGCCCGCGTTTCTCGGCGCCGCCGACGAGGCCGTCGCCAAGGAAGCGCAGAAAGCGTTTGCCAGGCAGGGGATAGCGATCGTGCTCGGCGCGAAGATCGCCGCCGTGCGCGTGGCCAAGGACGATGTCACCGTCGACTACGCCGATGCCGCGGGCGCGGCGCAATCGGCAACGTTTGACCGTCTGATCGTTTCGATCGGACGCGCGCCGAACACCGCGGGACTCGGCGCCGAATCGGTCGGCCTCAAGCTCGATGCACGCGGGTTGATCGACGTCGACGACGATTGCCGGACGAACCTGCCGAACGTCTGGGCGATCGGCGACGTCGTTCGTGGACCGATGCTCGCGCACAAGGCTGAGGACGAGGGCGTCGCCGTCGCCGAGCGCATTGCGGGCCAGCACGGTCACGTCGACTTCATCACGATCCCGTGGGTGATCTACACGTCGCCGGAGATCGCGTGGGTCGGCAAGACCGAGCGGCAACTGAAACAGGATGGCGTCGCGTATCGCGCGGGAACGTTTCCCTTCTCCGCGAACGGCCGCGCGCGCGCACTGGGCGACACCACGGGCTTCGTGAAGATCCTCGCCGACGAACGGACGGATCGCATCCTCGGCATGCACGTGATCGGGCCGCAGGCGAGCGAACTGATCGCGGAAGGCGTCGTTGCCATGGAATTCGGCGCCTCGAGCGAAGATATCGCGCGGATCTGCCACGCGCACCCGACGCTGTCGGAAGTGACGCGCGAAGCTGCGCTCGCCGTCGACAAACGCACGCTCAATCTCTGATCCCCGTTGGATGACCGTTCGTCGCGACCGCGCATGATCGGCGCGGAAGACCCGGGCCAGATCTCGCGCCGCCACGGCGGCCTCATCGATTACCTGGAGCCGCTGCTCGACCGGCGGCGCTCGACGCTCGACCACGCGCAGATCGCCGCGCTCGAGCGCCTGCAGCAACTCGCCGACGATCTCGTCGCGTTCAGGGAAGCCCGGAAATCGCCGCTGCGACGGCTGTTCGCGGCGCCCGTCGTTCCGCGCGGCGTGTACCTGTGGGGCGGTGTCGGCCGTGGCAAGAGCCTGCTGATGGACGGCTTCTTCGCGACGATCCCGATCCGCCGCAAGACGCGCGTTCATTTTCATGCGTTCATGCGCGACGTGCACGAAGCACTGCGTGCGCTGAAGGACGTGCCCGATCCGCTGGTGAAGGTCGCCGCGCAGATCGCGCGCCGCCACCGGCTCGTCTGTTTCGACGAGTTCCACGTGAACGACATCGCCGATGCGATGATCCTTGCCCGTCTGCTCGACGGGCTGTTCGCCCGCGGCGTCGTGCTGGTGGCGACGTCGAACTACGCGCCCGACGACCTGTGGCCGCAGGGGCTGCTGCGCGATCGCTTCCTGCCTGCCATCGCGCTCATCAAGCAATGGCTGGACGTCGTCGAAGTGGACGCCGGCGTCGACTATCGCCTGCGCGCGCTCGAACACGTCGATACGTTCCACGTTCCTGCGGGTCCGGCCGCCGACGCCGCGATGGCAGCCGCTTTCGAGGCGATGCGCAGCGGCCCGAACGAGACGACGCAGGTGATGATCGAGGGCCGGGCGATTGCGGCGCGGTTGCGCGCCGGCGGCATGGTCTGGTTCGACTTCCGCGCGCTCTGCGACGGTCCGCG
>DASSEA010000097.1:0-3584 GCA_035696805.1 Casimicrobiaceae bacterium | reverse complement strand
GCTGCGCGAGCCGGACGATCTTGCTCACTTCAGACTGATTCACGACACCAGCATGGACTCTCACACGAGCTTCCCGACCTGGACAACCTGGCTCAAAGCCGCCGGAGCTCGTACGGTGGATGCGCGAAGAGGCCTGCGAGTTAATTCGCCGATCCTGGCACTGCAAGCAGCCATTGACGGTCAGGGTGTCGCGCTCGCCCGCAGTGTTACGGCGGCGGACGATCTTCGCGAAGGGCGCATCGTCAGGCCTTTTCGCCTTGCCTGCGCCACGAGCTACTCTTACTACATGCTTTATCCGGTGGGATTGCCACTGAGTGAAGCGGCATCTGCCTTTTGTCGCTGGCTTAAGAATGAGGTAAAAGGCTTTCAAAAGAAGCAAAATTCGCAGGTCAATTCACTCCGGGTTCCAGCGAAAAAGCAAACGCGCAGCGTCCAGTATTAACGCAGCGTCGGACATGGGCACAACCGGAGCGCCCGTACGCGCGACATCGCGCGAGTGCGTTCCGATCTCTAAAGCAGATCGCTTCGCCTCCGTTTTGTAGTCCAGCCGGAGCGCCGTTTTCCTACAGCGGTGACAACTCGCGCCGATACTGCGAAGCTGCGATGCGCTGGAAAATCGCGGATCGAACGAGCAGCGCACGAGTGCCTGTCCTATGAGAATGACTCAGCGGGTCGCCGGGGGCAGTCCGGACAACTGGGAGCCGACGCCGGTCCTTTGTCCAAAGTGTGGTGCCGCAGCGCGTCGAATTCGACGCCAACCGCTCGATCGCGTCGTCAGCATTTTTCGCGCGGTTTGGCGATTCCGCTGCACCAACGGCGCGTGCGGGTGGCGTGGAACCGTGCGCATGAAACCGATGACATTCAGAAGCTTTTAGGCACGGACGTAGCGCTGAGATTGCAACTCGAGCGTCGCAGCCGGTTTATGGATTGCGCTCGCACTCCGCTGGCGAACTACCACGCCCCCGCTCGACCTAACCATCATCTGTCCTCGCGCGCGATCGGGGCACGTTATTGCCGCCGACAGTACAAGGGCGCACGCGAATCGCTGGTCAACGCGCCTGCATTCGACCCGCGTCGTTATCCCGACTGACGGCTTCGGCGCTGCCATCCTAGGCCTGCGGCGTCTTCGCTGCAGGAATTTCAAGCGCCGCGCCTGCCGCGGCCGCAGCGACGTCAGGTGACGCATTGACGGTCACCTGCCGATGCGCGAACCGGATGCCGGCGGCGCGAAACGCACGGATGATCTTGTCGTAGGCGACTCGTCGCACGACCCACGCGTTGCTCGTCGGACGTGCAGTGAATTTCGCGCGGACGACGATCGCGCTGTCCTCGGCTGCGATCACGCCAGCCGACTTGAGCGGCTGCAGCAGGTCCGGCGCGTAATCGGAATCGGCGGCCAGCTCCTCGCCGATCTGCTTCAGGATCTTTTTAACCTGCAGCATGTTCGTGTCGTACGTGAGCCGGAACTCGAGCACGTGGATCGACCAGTCGCGGCTCGTATTGCGCAGACGCTTGATCTCGCCGTAGGGCAGGATGTTGAGCGCACCCCGATGATGACGCAGGAACACCGAGCGCAGGTTGATGCGCTCGACGCGGCCCTTCGCGTCGCCGACTTCGATGTATTCACCGAGCCGAAACGCGTCGTCCATCAGGAAGAAAGCACCCGACACGATGTCGCGAACGAGCGTTTGCGATCCGAAGCCGATCGCCACGCCCACGACACCGGCGCCTGCAAGGAGCGGCAGGATGTCGACGCCAAGCGCCGCGAGAATCGACATCGACGCCATGGCAACCAGAATCACGAGGATGGTCGCACGGAGGATCGGCAGTACCGTGCGCAGCCGCGTCGCAGGTACGTCTTCCGGTTGCTCGCCCTCGGCGATCAGCCGTCGGTCGATCGCGGTCCTGACGATCTCCCACAGCATGTACGTGGCCAGCACGACGATGCCGATCCCGAGCAGCGAACTCGCGATGCGTCCGCCGAGGTTCCTTTGCGCCAACGCGAACAGGTCGAGGTCCCACAACTGGGCGATCATCACGAGGCCCGCGACCAGCACGACGATGTGAATGGCACGTCTGAAAATGGGCTCGTACGCGGCCAGCCCGGCACCGCCGGCCGCCTCAGGCGCGTGACGATCGCGAACCGCCGCCGCGAGCGCGCGGCAAAGCGTCATGTCGACGATCGGCAATGCGGCGACGAGCACCACGCTGGCGAAGCCGGTCCCGTTGGTGATGGGCACACCGGCCAGGACGTTGAAAATCGCTCCGAGCAGCAGCGCGACGAAATACGCCGTGGCCGCGACGGGCCAGAGGTCCGCGATCCATCCAACGACGACGCCGTGCGCATTGCCGCGAATCAGCGCTGCAATCGGCTTGCGCACGCGCCACACCGTCCACAGCGTCACCGCGAGCCCCGCGCACCACAGCGCCAGACCGACGACGTCCGCCGTTTCCGCGCTGGCGCCGGTTGCGCGGAGCACGGCAACCCCCGCGAGTCCTAACCCATAGAGCGTCGCAAGTGTCCCCGCGAAGCGCCGCAGCGTTCGCGCGCCGGTGTCGTCGAACGGCAACAAGCGGGGATGCGTGCCGGAAGGCTGCAGCAGCAGGCGAGCGACCCTTGCGACGACGCGCACGATCATCACGCCGAACAGGGCTTCGAGCACGACGATGCGGCGCAACTCGTCGCCGAGCCAGAACGCGAAGAAAAACAGGATGCTCGTTACGCCGAATACGGCCAAACCGCCGAACTCGATCAGCCATTCGACGGCCATTTGAAACGCGCGCGCGGTGAAATCCGGTGCCGCGGACGCCAGTCGCAGCCGGTAGTGGCGAAGCGCGAAGCCATACGCCCGTTCGACGATCCAGCCGGCAGCGAACATGGCAACGATGAATGCCGCAAGCCGCGCCAGCGCACCCGCATCGTTGCCGGCCACACGACGCGCCGCGTCGCGCAACGTTGCCGGCAATGCGACGAACGCGTCCGTCAGTGTCGTGTAGCGATCGCGCATCGACCCCGCATGCTGATCGACGACGCCCGCCATGCCGGCCATCGCCGACATGCCGGTTTCCGCCGGAGGCTTGGGTGGCGCGGCGGCGCGATCGAGTTGCTCGAGCAGCAGGCTTCGCACCTGCGTATCCGACATCCGGGCGAGCAGATCACGCGCCGATTCGCGCGTGAGCGTTTCCGGCAACGCCGTGGTTTCCACAGCGACCTGCGCATCGGCCACGGCAACGCCGAGCGCCATTGCAAACGCCAGCGCGATACGCGCCACGCGCTTCCCGCCGTTCTCGTCGACCATCGGTTCGCCCTCCCCGTTGACGATTGGTCTGCCGCCGATCCGCTAGACTTACGCATGACCTCCGACCATGCGACCGCGACGCTCTATCGGGCGATCGGCGAGGCGACCGCGATGCGATCATCTTCGCCGACCGCGACGGCAGGATCGGCCTGTGGAACCGCGGCGCCGAGCTGATCTTCGGCTATGCGGGTGCCGATGTCATCGGCCACAGCCTCGACATCATCATTCCGGAGCGACTGCGTGCGGCGCATTGGCGTTCGCAATCGGCCGCGATTGCACGGCGCG
>DASSEA010000096.1:0-6701 GCA_035696805.1 Casimicrobiaceae bacterium | reverse complement strand
TCGACCAGAGGGACGCGGACGGCGTCGCGATGCGCGAGGCTATCGAGCATGCGGGCTTGCGCGTCAACGACATCGCCCGCATTGCGCGCGACCCGGCGCGTTACCAGGCGTTCGTCGAAGTGCATATCGAGCAGGGGCCGGTGTTGAGCGATGCCGACATGCCGCTTGGCGTCGTCACGTCGATCAACGGCAGCCTGCGCTTTGCGGGAGAGGTCATCGGCATGGCGAGCCATGCGGGTACGACACCCATGAATCAGCGGCGCGATGCCGCGGCCGCCGTGGCGGAGATCGTGCTGTACGCGGAGCGACGCGCAGGGGCGGAGCCCGATCTCGTCGCGACCGTCGGCATGCTCGACGTGCCGGGCGGCTCCATCAACGTCGTGCCGGGACGCTGCCGCTTCAGCCTCGACGTTCGCGCGACGACGAATGCCGTGCGCGACGCGTGCGCCGCGGACATCGCATCGGAACTTGCGAGCATCTGCGCGCGTCGCGGCCTCCGCCACACGCTGGATGAGACGATGCGTGCGAGCGCCGCACCCTGCGCCGAGGCGTGGCGGGCGTGCTGGGAGCGCGCCGTCGCCCGCCTTGGGTTGCCGATCCATCGATTGCCGAGCGGCGCGGGACATGACGCGATGAAGCTGCACGAGATCATGCCGCAGGCGATGCTGTTCGTGCGCGGGCAGAACGCAGGCATCAGCCACAATCCGCTCGAGTCGATCACCAACGACGACGCCGATCTCGCGGTGCGTGCCTTCGCCGCATTGCTCGACGACATCGCGGCGAACGCGCACTGAAGCGTCCGCATCGGGTGCTACACTGAACTCGGGATGGAGCGCGCGCCTGGAGCTTGTCCGTCGATAGGTCGCGATCGCCAGCGCGGGAAACGGTGATGACGGCGCTCGCCGTATCCGATACCGCCGACGGTCGTCGCGTGCTCGCGCTTTCGGGCCGGCTCGACGCGACGACGATACGCCGCGTCTGGGACGACGGCCGGCGGGCGATCGCCGCAGCGCCGCAGCAGCGTGTCGTCGTCGACGCAGCCAACGTCGACTACTGCGACGGCGCGGGCATCGCACTGCTCGTCGACCTGATGCAGCAGCGCAAGCCGGGGGACGTGCAGGTCGCGAATCTCAAGCCGGCGTTCGAAAACCTGCTGCAGCAGTTCGACCTGCACACGCTCGGTCGCGATCTCGACCCGCCGGCGACGCGCCGTTCGTCGATCGAGGAGATCGGCGTCATCACCGCAGGCATGGGCGAGGACCTGCGCCAGCAGATCGTCTTCATCGGTGAGACGGCATCGGCGCTCGTGTACGCGCTGTTGCATCCATCGACGATCCGCTGGAAGGACGTCTGGCGCATCTGCGAGCGGGTTGGCGCGGATGCGCTGCCGATCGTCGCGCTGATCGCATTCCTGCTCGGCGTCATCCTCGCGTTCCAGTCGGCGATCCCGATGCGCAAGTTCGGCGCGGAAATTTTCGTGGCGGACCTGATTGGACTTGCGATGCTGCGCGAACTCGGTCCGCTAATGACGGCGATCCTGCTCGCCGGACGCTCGGGTGCCGCGTTCGCGGCGGAAATCGGCACGATGACCGTCAACCAGGAAATCGACGCGCTGACGACGATGGGCCTCGATCCCGTCCGCTTCCTCGTGACGCCGCGGATCATCGCTGCGGTGCTGATGACCCCGTTGCTGACGCTGTTCGCCGACCTGGTCAGCCTGCTCGGCGGCGCGTTGACGCTGCAAAGCTTCTCGATCCCGTTCGTCACTTTCGTCCATGAAGTCGAAGGGATCGTCGACTTTTCCGACTTCCTGGCGGGATTCGTCAAATCGTTCGTGTTCGCCGTGCTGATCGCCGGCATCGGATGCCTGCGCGGTCTGCAGACGACCGCGGGTGCGTCGGCCGTGGGCGATGCGGCGACGCGGGCCGTCGTTTCGGGCATCATCCTGCTCGTCGTCGTCGACGGCGTGTTCGCCGTCATCTACTTCGTTCTCGACATCTGACCGCTTTGACAGCCGACGAACCGATCATTCGCGTACGCGATCTGACCGCGGGTTACGGCGACACGATGCTGCTCGACCGCGTCAGCTTCGACGTGCGCCGCGGAGAAGTGTTCGTCATTCTGGGCGGGTCCGGCAGCGGCAAGAGCACGCTGTTGAAGCACATGATCGGGCTGCTCGAGCCGGAAGGCGGCAGCGTGATCATCGATGGCGACGACATCATCACCGCGACCGGCGATGCGCGCCGGGCGATCCTGCGCAAGATCGGCGTCACGTACCAGTCGGGCGCGCTGTTCGGCTCGATGACGCTCGCCGAAAACGTGCGGCTGCCGCTCGAGGAGTACACCGATCTCGCGAGCGACGAAATAGAGTTGATCGCGCGCATGAAGCTCTCGCTGGTCGGGCTCGGTTTGTTCACGGGGCACCTGCCCGCGGAGATTTCGGGCGGCATGCAGAAGCGCGCGGCAATCGCCCGGGCGATGGCGCTCGACCCGATGATCCTGTTCCTCGACGAGCCGTCGGCGGGCCTCGATCCGATCACGTCGGCGGAACTCGACGCGCTGATCAAGCGTCTCGCGCGCAATCTCAACATGACGTTCGTCGTCGTCACGCACGAGCTGCCGAGCATCTTCGAAATCGCGGATCGCGTGATCATGCTGGACCGCCGCCGCAAGGGGATTGTCGCCGAGGGCGATCCCCGGACGCTGCGCGATTCGAGCGACGATCCGTGGGTCCGACAGTTCTTCAACCGTGAAGCCGAGCCGGCCGTCGCATGAGCCTCAAGGCCAACTATTTCAAGCTCGGTTTGTTCGTGATCGGTGCGGTCGTCGCGGGCGTCGCCGTGCTGCTCATCATCGGCACCGGCCGCTGGCTGAAACCGCGGGCAATCATGGAGACGTATTTCAACGAGTCGGTGCAGGGCCTCGACATCGGCTCGAAGATGAAATACCGCGGCGTCGTCATCGGCGAGGTCACGCGGATCAGCTTCACCTACGTCAAGTACGAGCAGGACAAGCCGATGAACCAGCGCAAGCGCTACGTACTGGTCGAGGCGAAACTCGAACCACGGCTCGTCGGGGGCCGCGCGGCCAACGACATCGCGAGTCCGGAATCGAGCCGCATCGAGGTGGAGCGCGGCTTGCGCGTGCACCTCGCGCCGCAGGGCATCACCGGAACGAACTACCTCGAGCTCGATTACGTCGACGCGCTGCCCGCGGCGGTGTTGCCGATCGACTGGGTGCCGGACAACATCTACATCCCGAGCACGCCTTCGACGGTATCGACGTTCGTCAATGCGGCGTCGGAAATTGTCGACCGCCTGCATCGGCTGGACATCGAAACGACGATCGCGAACCTGAACAAGCTGCTCACGACGGCGACCGATCGCGTTGCGGCGCTCGACACGACGGGTATTTCCAAGGGCGTCGCCGACATTTCGCAGCGTGCGGACCGCACGCTTGGCAAGATCGAATCGACGCTCGACGGGATCGCGGCGAAACGGTTGTCCGAGGAGGCAGTGGGGTTGATCGCCGAGTTGCGGCAGACGAATGGCGAGTTGAAGACGTTCCTCGCGAGCCCGGCGTTGCGCAAGCTTCCGGACGACACGTCGGCGGCGCTCGCGGGCGTGCGCCAGCTGGTCGGGGATCCCAAGTTGCCGCAATCGATCGCCCACATGGAACGAACGCTCGGACGTCTCGATCGCATTTTCGGCGCCGGCGAGGCCGATCTGACGACGACGTTCGACAACCTGCGCCAGATCACGGACAACCTGCGCGACCTCACCGAGGATGCGAAGCGGTATCCATCCAACCTGCTGTTCGGTGCGCCGCCGCAGCCAATGGAGCGTACGCCATGAGACTTGAGGTCGTTCTCTCGCTCGTGCTTACGGCCGTCATGCTCGCCGCGTGCTCGGCCGTTACGCGCCCCGCGCCGGTACGCCAGACGTACCTGCTCGAACCGCCGGCGCCGCAACCGCTTGCGCAATCGCATCCGGGGGCGTTGCGCGTCGGCACGATCAACGTCGCGGCGCCGTTTCGCGGCAAGGCGTTCGTGTACCGGCTGGACGAGCTCCGTTTCGAAACCGATTTCTATGTCGAATTCCTGGTTCCGCCGGCTGCCATGCTCACCGAACAAACCGCACGCGCGCTGGCGCACGCGCGGCCATTCGCGCGCGTGACGGGACCTGGCGGCAGTGGCGACGCCGAGTGGGTGCTCGATGGCTTTGCGTCTGCGCTGTACGCGGATACGCGCGAGGCGGGCAAGCCTGCAGCCGAGCTGGCACTGACGTTCTTCCTGACGCCCGCGGGCGGCTCCGCGCAGACGCCGGTGTGGACCCGCGAATACCGCAGGCACGTGCCGATGCGCGATTCGTCACCGGTCGCGTATGCGCAAGCGCTCAACGCTGCATTCGGCGAGATCGTCGGCGAACTCGCACGCGACCTCGCCACGGTGTCGCTGCCTGCGCGGCAGGCGTCAGGCGGCGCGTCGCGCACGAAGATCATGCGCATCGGATGACGTGACGAGTACGCGCGCAAACGAGCCTGCGCGCATGCCTTCGACGTTCGATACGTGGACGACCCCGTCGATTTCCGGCGCGTCGGCGGACGTGCGCGCGATCGCGCGATCGGCATCGACGTCATCGATGAGGACGTCGAGCTCGCGCCCGACTTTTGCGCGCAGCCGCGCTGCGCTGATGTCGGCCTGCGCAGCCATCAGGCGCGCGCGTCGTTCTTCCTTGACCGGCTCGGGAACCGCACCCGACAGCGCATTGGCCGCAGCGCCTGCGACGGCGGAGTACGCGAAGCAACCGACGCGATCGAGCTCCGCCGCCGCGACGAACGCCAGCAACTCGTCGAACTCCGCGTCGGTTTCGCCGGGAAACCCGACGATGAACGTGCTGCGCAACGTGATGTCGGGCTGCGCGCGCCGCCATGCACGCACGCGATCCAGCACCTTCTCGGGTGCGGCCGGACGCTTCATCAGCTTCAGGATGCGCGGGCTGGCATGCTGGAACGGGACGTCCAGGTAAGCCAGGAGACCACCCGCGGCCGGCGCCGACGTCATCAGCGGCACCAGGTCGTCGACATGCGGATACGGGTAAACATAGTGCAGCCGCACCCAGGCGCCGTGTTTGCGCGCGAGCGCGTCGAGCGCCGTCGCCAGATCGGCGACGCGCGTCTTCGTCGGCCGGCCCTCCCAGAAACCCGTGCGATAGCGAACGTCGACGCCGTACGCACTCGTGTCCTGCGACACGACCAGAAGCTCCTGGACGCCGGCGCGCAACAGTCGCTCCGCCTCGGCGAGCACGTCCCCGATCGGCCGCGACACGAGGTCTCCGCGCATCGACGGGATGATGCAGAACGTGCAGCGATGGTTGCAGCCTTCGCTGATCTTCAGGTACGCGTAGTGGCGCGGCGTCAGCTTGATGCCCTGGGGCGGCAGCAGGTCGACGAAGGGGTCGTGCGGCTTCGGCAGATGGGCGTGCACGGCCGTCATCACCTCGTGCGTCGCATGCGGCCCGGTGACCGCGAGCACCCGCGGATGGGTTTCGCGCACGAAGTCGCCGTCCTGCCTCGCACCAAGACAGCCCGTGACGATGACCTTGCCGTTCTCATGCAGCGCTTCACCGATCGCGTCGAGCGATTCCGCGACCGCCGCATCGATGAAGCCGCAGGTGTTGACGACGACGAGATCCGCCCCGGCATACGACGGCGAAATGGCGTATCCCTCGGCACGCAATTGCGTGAGGATCTGCTCGGAGTCGACGAGCGCTTTCGGGCAGCCGAGCGAAACGAACCCCACGCGCGGCGCTTCAGGGTGACGGCGAGTGCGAAACGTTGTCACGCGTTGGCGAAGGCGGCGGGTGGGTCCGGAGTGCTGCAGCCGCACCGCAGCAAGTGAACGGTCAGCGGTGCGATGTTGCGGCGCGTCGGGCGCCGCTCAAGCGTTCAGCGCTTCTTGTCGTCGTCGCCGGGTGTCGACGGCGCAACAAAGGCGGGAAACGGAAAGGCCGAGAAGATGCCGCGCGTCTGGTCCTGCATGCGCTGCTGCATGTCCATGAACAGACGCGCGCTCTGCTCCAGGTAATTGCCGAGCATGCCCTGCATCGCGGGAGCCTGCATCTGCATGAACTGCTTCCAGAGTTCCGGCGTAAGCATCATCTTGTCGCCGTAGACCTGCTTGGCCTGCTCCTGCAGCTTCTTCTGGATGGCGAGGAATGCCTGGACGTTCTGCTCTATGTACTGACCGATGATCGTCTGTTGCGCGGTGCCGTAGAAACGGATCATCTGCGCGAGCATTTCCGAACTGAACATCGGCATCCCGCCGGATTCCTCGTCGAGGATGATCTGCAGAAGGATCGCGCGCGTCAGGTCGTCGTTGGTCTTCGCGTCCACGACCCGGAATTCGATCCCCTCGAGCACCATCTGCTTGACGTCGGCGAGCGTGATGTAGCCGCTGTTGGCCGTGTCGTAGAGGCGGCGGTTCGGATACTTCTTGATCGTGCGGAGCTCGGACGCCATCATCGTGCCTTGTTTCGGAAACGCGATTATAAACCCCTGATTTCTCGGCATTCTGGAGCGTCGCCGCGCGGTATGCTGCAACGCACAAAAAAGCGCTTGACTTGCGGTCCGCCCGTCCCTACAATGTCTTTTGTGCGGTGCAGCAAAGACGGTCGGATCCGAACGGGACCGGCCGCTGAGCA
>DASSEA010000095.1:0-2906 GCA_035696805.1 Casimicrobiaceae bacterium | reverse complement strand
ATCTTCGTCAACGCGCCCTTCCCCGTCCTGGAATCGGAACGTCTGCCGACGCCGCCGTTGCGCATCGGCGAAGGCTATTGCGACGAGCCGTTCGTCGCGACGTCGATCGTGAACGTGAGCGGCATGAGCTTCGGCGCGATCTCCGAGCCTGCCGTGCGGGCGCTTTCTCGCGGTGCCAAGGAAGCAGGTTGCTGGATGGACACCGGCGAAGGCGGACTCTCGCCCTTCCATCTCGAGGGCAAGTGCGACCTGATCATGCAGATCGGCACCGCGAAGTACGGCGTGCGCGACGCCGAAGGCAACCTCGATCTTGCGCGCCTTCGCGAAATCGCGGCGCACGAGTCGGTGCGCGCATTCGAGATCAAGCTCTCGCAGGGCGCGAAGCCCGGCAAGGGCGGCCTGCTGCCCGGCGCGAAAGTCACGCCGCTCATCGCGGCCATCCGCGGCATCCCTGCCGGCAAGGATTCGATCAGTCCGAATCGGCACACGGACATCGCGAACATGGACCAGCTGCTCGACGCGATTGCCCGGATCCGCGAAGTGACGGGCAAGCCCGTCGGCATCAAGACGGCCATCGGCGGTCGCTGGTTCGCCAACGACTTGTGCGAGCGGGTGCTCGCGCGCGGTCTCGCGCTTGCACCCGACTTCCTCGTGATCGACGGCGGTGAAGGCGGCAGCGGCGCTGCGCCGCAGGCGCTCGCCGATCACGTCGGACTGTCGATCGACGAGGCATTGCCGCGCGTCGCCGACTCGCTTCTCGCCGCCGGCCTGCGCCCGCGCATTCGCGTCGTCGCTTCCGGCAAGCTGGTGACGTCGGCGCGCGCCGCGTGGGCGCTCGCCTGCGGCGCGGATTTCGTCAACACCGCGCGGGGCTTCATGTTCGCGCTCGGCTGCATCCAGGCGCTGCGCTGCCATACCAACACGTGCCCGACCGGCGTGACCACGCATAACGTCCGACTGCAACGCGGCCTCGTCGTCGAAGAGAAGTACGTGCGCGTCGCGCATTACGCGATGAACATGAACAAGGAAATCGACATGATCGCGCACAGTTGCGGCGTTCGGCACGCGCGAGAACTGGAGCGCCGTCACGTACGGCTCGTGCAACCGAGCGGCGGCTCGATCGCGCTCGACGTGCTGTTTCCGTCGCCTCAGGCGCTGCGTGCGGCCGGGTCCTGACGGTAGAACGCCGCGAACGCACGGTAAACGTCCGGGTATTCATCGACGAGCAGCGACGGTTCGGCGAAGAACACCTCCGACAGCACGGCGAAGAACTCGCCCGGACTTTCGGCGGCATACGGATCGATGGCCGTGTCCTCGTGCGCATCGACGCGCGCGGAGAAATCCGCATACGCCTGCTGCATCACGCGCCGCCACTCGCGCCGCGTCGCATCGTCGGGCAGCGGCGGG
Organism: Casimicrobiaceae bacterium; assembly: GCA_035696805.1. Classification (GTDB taxonomy): domain Bacteria; phylum Pseudomonadota; class Gammaproteobacteria; order Burkholderiales; family Casimicrobiaceae; genus VBCG01. The sequence continues at coordinate 1,499 of DASSEA010000095.1, read as the reverse complement.
CAACCGTTGGCGTCACCGTCGCGCATGTCGATCTTGTGCGCGAACTCGTGGATCACCAGGTTCATTTGCGCGGCGTCCCAATCCGCCGAGTCCGCAACGTCGGGCCATGACAGGATGACGGGCCCGCGGTTCATCGCTTCGCCGGCAAGCGGTGCATCCTGCCGATGCACGACACCGTATTCGTCCTCGTATTCCCATCCGGGAACGAACTCGCCGGGATACACGACGATGTTCTCGAAGCCGTCGTAAAGCGCGAGATCCAGATTCAGCACGAGCACGCACGCCTGGATCGCGATGATCGTCCGCTGCAGCGGCGTGACGACGTGGCCCTGGGCGCCGACGATGCTCTTCGCGTCGAGGAAGAGCACGACGAGGTCGCGCAGCCGCGCAAGCGCATCGGCCGAATAGATCGCGAGAAACGGGAGGGCACCGCTCGCGTCGTGCCAGAGTGCATCGGGCAGCGCCGAATTCCGGAGGATCCGCTTGCGCCGGTAGCGGCGGAGCGCTTCGAACATCGATGCCACCCGCGATGCGGTCGTCGTGGAGGCGCGTTACTGCAGCGGCGGTGGCGCGAGCGACGGCACTTCCGGCTCGTCGAGTTCGATGACGGCTCCGCTTTCGGCCGGCGTGAGCAGCCGGTCTGCCTCATCGTCGGGCAGCGCTTCGACGTCGCGCAGCTTGCGGGCGATCGTCGTGCTCTTGCGGCCGGCTTCGTCGAGGGTCCGCCCGACCTGGTCGAGCCGATCCTTCGTGCGCGCGAGGATTTCTCCGAAACGGCCGAACTCGGTCTTGACGGCGCCGAGCACGCGCCACACTTCAGTCGACCGCTTTTCGATCGCGAGCGTGCGGAACCCGAGTTGCAGGCTGTTCAGCATGGCGACCAGATTCGTCGGTCCGGCGAGCGTCACGCGGAATTCGCGTTGCAGCGTTTCGGTGAGGCCGGGTCGCGCGACGGCCTCGGCAAACAGTCCCTCGGTAGGCACGAACAGGATCGCAAAATCGGTCGTATGCGGCGACTCGACGTACTTGTCGCGGATCGCGCGCGCCTGGACCTTGAAGAACTGCTCGAGCGCCCGGCGGCTCGCCTCGACCGCCTCCGGGTCGGCGCGCTCCATCGCGTCCTGCAATCGATGCCAGTCCTCGAGCGGAAATTTCGCGTCGATCGGCAGCCAGCAGGGGGCGCCATCGTCGGACCGGCCGGGAAAGCGCACCGCGTACTCGACACGCTCCTTCGAGCCCGGACGCGTCGCGATGTTCTGCGCGTACTGCGCCGGCGGCAACACGTCGGCAAGCAGCGAGCCGAGCCGCACTTCGCCCCACGTGCCGCGCGATTTGACGTTCGTCAGCACGCGCTTCAGGTCGCCGACGCCGCTGGCCAGCGTCTGCATTTCGCCGAGTCCGCGATGCACCTGCTCGAGCCGCTCGGAGACGTGTCGAAACGACGCGCCGAGTCGCTGCTCGAGCGTCGTCTGCAGTTTTTCGTCGACGGTCGCTCGCAT
>DASSEA010000094.1:0-4262 GCA_035696805.1 Casimicrobiaceae bacterium | reverse complement strand
CCCGTTTTCGATTCCGTCGGCGCTGCGCGGCCAGATCTTCGTCGGTGACTTCATCTACTCGAAATACCGGTTGCTGATGCTGCTGCTGGCGGCCGCAGCAGTGACCGGCTTGTGGTTCTTGTTGCAGCGCACGCCGTTCGGCCGCGTCGTGCGCGCCGGTGTGCAGAACCCGGACATGGTCGCAGCGCTGGGCATTTCGCTGACGCCGTACATGAGCGGCGTCGTTGCGATCAGCGTCGCGCTCGCCGCACTCGCGGGCGTTTTGCTCGCGCCGATCACGGGGGTCCATCCGGCGATGGGATCCGAAATCCTGACCGCCGCATTCGTCGTCGTCGTGATCGGCGGCCTGGGATCGTTCTGGGGTGTCGTGTACGCGGCACTCATCGTCGGCGTGGTGCGCGGACTCACCGTCTTCTTCTTCCCGCCTGCGGCGGAAGCCTCGATGTATCTGCTCATGCTCGTCGTGCTGCTCGTGCGCCCGCGCGGGCTGTTCGGTGAACGCATCGAGCGCTTCGAGTGATGCTGCGCTCGCCCGTCGTCGTTGCCGCGCTGGCTGCGCTCGCGCTGCCGTTCGTGCTACTGGGCGTAGGTCTCACGCTCACCAGCGCGACCGACGTCGTGATCTTCGCGATCGCATGCGTGGCGCTGAACGTGCTGGTCGGCTTCACCGGACTCGTTTCGTTCGGCCACGGCGCGTGGTTCGGACTCGGCGCGTATGCCGCGGCGCTCGCGCAGCGATATTGGTTTCCAGGCTCGATGCTGTGGCCCGCACTGTTCGCGCTCGCGTTCCTCGTGGTCTCGGGCGTCCTGATCGGCTTCCTCGTCCTGCGGCGGCGTGGCGTCTATTTTTCGCTGCTGACGCTCGCGTTCACCGCGCTCACGTTTTCCGTCGTGTTTCGCTGGAGCACGTTCACCGGCGGAGAAAGCGGCCTCGGTGGCGTGACGCGCGCGACGTGGCTCGGCGTCGACCTCGAAAATGCGTGGGTATATTACGCGCTGGTCGCGCTGCTCGGCGTGGGCACCGTCGGCGCGCTGCAGCGTTTCCATCGCTCTCCGGTCGGGTCGGTGCTGATCGCCATTCGTGAGAACGAGCAGCGGGCGCAATTCGTCGGCTATTCGACGCACCGCTACAAGCAAATCGCGTTCACGATCTCGGCGACACTGTGCGGCTTTGCGGGTGTGCTTTCTGTATTTCACCATCGGTTCGCATCTGCCGACCCGACCGCCGTGACGTTCTCCGGCGCGCTCCTCGCGATGGTGATCATCGGCGGCATGCGCAGCCTGCTCGGGCCCGCGCTCGGTGCGCTGTTCTACATCCTGTTCCAGGAGTTCCTGTCGATCTGGACGGCGAACTGGCTGCTGTTCTTCGGATTGCTGTTCGTCGCGTTCGTCGTCTATTCGCCGACGGGACTCGTCGGCGTGTGGCGCCGCTTCACCGAGCCGATGCGTCCCAAGGTGGTCGAGGCCGCCGCCATGGCCGGGCGCAGGATCGAGCTGGGCATTCCTCTGCCGGCGTTCCTGCAACATGAAACGCAGGCGACGGGCAGCGCGCTCGAAGTGCGAGATCTCGCGAAGGCGTTCGGCGGCATCCAAGCCGTCGTCGATGCGGGCTTCGCGGTGCAGCCACGGACGCTGCATGCGCTGATCGGTCCGAACGGCGCGGGCAAAACGACGGTCTTCAACCTGGTTTCGGGAATGTTTCCCCCCGACCGCGGCAATGTCGTGCTCGGTGGCGTTTCGATCACCGGGCTCGCGCCGCATCGCGCCGTCGCGGCGGGCCTCGCGCGTTCGTTCCAGATCACCAATCTGTTTCCCGGCGTGTCGATCGAGGAAAACCTTCGCCTCGCCGTGCAGGCGCGCGATCCGTCGCACTTCAACGGGTGGTCGGACGTACGCGGAATCGAGCGCGTCACGAAGCACACGTCCGAGCTGATCCAGTTCCTCGGCTTGAGCGGAATCGAACGTGCCGACGCCGGCACGCTGTCCTACGGCGGCCAGCGGCTGCTCGATATGGGGCTCGCACTTGCGTCCGGTCCTCGCGTGTTGATGCTGGACGAGCCGCTCGCCGGACTCGCCGCGGCCGAACGCGAGCGGGTCGCCAATCTCGTCAAGCGCATCTCCGCCGATATTCCGGTGCTGCTCGTCGAACACGACATCGATCGAGTGTTCGCGCTCGCCGATCGCGTCACGGTGATGAACAACGGTCGCGTGCTCGTCGACGGCACTGCCGAGGACGCGCGCCAGAGCAAGGCGGTGCAGGAAATCTACATCGGCACCGGCGTCGCAGCGCTCGCGGCGCAACCGCGCGGACATGCCGAGCAGGCGCGCGCGCCCGAGCTGCTCGCATTGCGCGACGTCGACGCGTTCTATGGCAAGAGTCACATCGTGCGCGGCGCGTCGCTCATCGTGCACGAACATGAAATCGTCGCTCTGCTCGGACGCAACGGCGCGGGGAAATCCACGTTGCTGAAGACGATCATAGGGATCGTTCCGGCAGCCGCCGGCGCGATCGCACTGGCCGGAATCGACGTGGCCGGACGGCCGGCCGCCGAAACGGCGCGGCGCGGCATCGGCTACGTGCCGCAGGGCCGCGCGCTGTTCGCAGGAATGAGCGTGCGCCACAATCTCGAGCTCGGACGCCTGAAGCGCCAGGGCGGCACCGGCGCGGCATGGACCGAGGACAAGATCCTCACGTTCTTCCCGCGACTTGCCCAGCGTATGGATACGCCGGCCGACTACCTGTCCGGTGGGGAGCAACAGATGGTCGCGGTGGCTCGGGCGTTGTCGGGCCACGTTCGCGTGCTGCTGCTCGATGAACCGTTCGAAGGCCTGGCGCCGTCCGTGGTAGAAGAATTGTTCGAGGCATTCGACAAGCTGCGGCACGAACTCGCCATCGTGATCGTCGAGCACAATCTCGATCTCGTGCTGGCACTCGCCGACCACGCGTGCGTGCTGGAGCGCGGCAGCGTGATCCACGATGGTCCTGCCGCCGCGCTGCGGGAGGACCTGGCGCTGCGCAAGAAAGTGCTGTGGATGTGAAACTGGGATGAAGCGATGACTTCGACCGCAGCGATGATCGGCGCCGGCCTCATTGGCCGTTCGTGGGCGATGGTCTTCGCGCGCGCAGGTTGGCGCGTGCGGCTCTACGACAGCGTTCCCGAGCAGTTGATCGCGGCGCGCGAGCACATCGCGGCGGGGCTGCTCGAACAACAGGCGTACAAGCTCGTCGACGATGCCGTAGCGGCCGCGGCCCGCGTCGACTACGTAGCGAACCTCGAGGATGCGGTAGCCGACGTGCAGTGGGTGCAGGAGAACGCGCCCGAAGCGCTCGACGTCAAGCGCGAGCTCTATCCGCGCATCGATCGCGCAACGCCGCCGGCGGCAATCATCGCCAGCTCGACGTCGGCGATTCCGGCGTCGCGGTTCACCGAAGGCTTGCAGGGGCGCGAGCGCTGCCTGGTCGCGCATCCGGTCAATCCGCCGCATCTCGTCCCGGTCGTGGAGCTCTGCGGCGCGCCGTGGACGACGCCGACGTCGCTCGAGCGCGCGCGCACGGTGATGAACGACATCGGCCAGGTGCCCATCGTGGTGAAGCGCGAGCTCGACGGGTTCAGTCTCAATCGCCTGCAGGGTGCGCTGCTCTCCGAAGCACTGCGCCTGGTCGGCGAGGGCTACGTGTCGCCGCAGGATCTCGACCGCACCGTGCAGGATGGCCTGGGATTGCGCTGGTCGTTCATCGGCCCATTCGCGACGATCGAGTTGAATGCGCCCGGCGGCGTCGCCGACTATTGCGCACGCTACGGTGCGTTCTATCGTTCACTCGCGGAACGTCCTCCCAATCCCACGGTCTGGGACAGCGAAAACGTGCAACGTGTCAGCAGCCAGCTGGATCCTCCGACCACGTCGACCGAACGCGACGCCCGGATGCGCTGGCGCGACCTGCGCCTTCTGTCGTTGCGACGACACAAACGCGACGAACCCGATTCAAACTGAGGACCGAATCATGGCAAACCGACGTAAAGTGATCATCACCTGCGCCGTCACCGGCAGCATCCATACGCCGTCGATGTCACCCTACCTTCCGGTGACGCCGCGAGAGATTGCCGAAGCCGCGATCGGCGCCGCGGAGGCGGGCGCAGCGATCGTGCATCTGCATGCGCGCGATCCGGTCGACGGCAGCCCGACGCAGGACCCGAAATACTTTCGCGAGTTCGCAGCGGAGATCAAGCGTCGGTGCGATGTCGTGCTCAACTTCACGACCG
>DASSEA010000093.1:0-4151 GCA_035696805.1 Casimicrobiaceae bacterium | reverse complement strand
TGTCGCGGGGGCGGTGGCGGGTGATTGGGCACGTGAAGAGGCGCGGACTGCGATGGTGCTAAGATGCCGCCGTCGCGGCGGAGTTCATCCGCAAAGCCGGCATCCAGGCGCCGTTCGCGCCGTCGATCCGATCTCGAGGCTGCAACCGTGTCCGCTCCAGGCGATCGCGAATCCGAGCGTCATTTTACCCACTTCGATGCGTCGGGGCAGGCGCACATGGTCGACGTGGGCGACAAGGCAATCACGCAGCGCGTCGCGCGCGCCGGCGGCCGCATTGCAATGGAGGCCGCAACCGCCGCGATGATTCGCGGAGGTTCCGCGAAAAAGGGCGACGTACTGGGCGTCGCGCGCATCGCCGCAATCCAGGCGGCCAAACGGACCTCCGACCTCATTCCGCTCGCGCATTCGCTCAGGCTGACGCGCGTGCAGGTCGAGTTCGCGCTCCACGACGAGGCGGTCGCCATCGACGTCACCGTGGAGACGCGCGACCGCACCGGCGTCGAGATGGAAGCGCTGACGGCGGTCGCCGCGGGGTTGTTGACGATCTACGACATGTGCAAGTCAGTCGACCGCGCCATGCGCATCGAAGGCGTGCATCTCATCGAAAAGCAGGGTGGCCGTTCGGGCCACTATCGGGCGAAGAATGACGCGGAGGGGGTCGCATGAACGAGGCACTGCTGTGGCTCGGACGACTGCTCGGTCTGATCGGCGCGATCGTCTGCGCGTCCGCGTTGGGCATCCGATTCGCGGGCCAGTACGTGTTCGGCGGCTTCGAAATCGGCACGTTGTTCCTTGGTGGAACCGCGGCGATGGTAGCCGGCTGCCTGTGCCTGTTGCTGCGGATGGATTCGAGGCGCTGACTTCACCAGTTCCAAAGCGTGCCGTCTTCGAGCCGATTGATGGGCAGCGCACTCGCCCGGTACGGATAGCGCGCGGCAAGCGCCTCGTCGATGTCGACGCCGTGTCCGGGTGCCGTCCCGGGATGCAGGTAGCCATCGTCGAACCAGTAGGCGTGCGGGAAGACCGCGTCGGTCTCCGGCGTGTGCCGCATGTATTCCTGGATGCCGAAGTTGTGCACCCAGGTGTCGAAGTGCAGCGCGGCGCCCATGCACACCGGCGACAGGTCGGTCGCGCCGTGCGAGCCGGTCCGCACCTGGTAGAGCTCGGCGAGATGCGCGATGCGTCGTAAGTGCGTGATGCCGCCCGCGTGCACGACCGTCGTGCGGACGTAGTCGATCAGCTGCTCGGTGATCAGCGTCTGGCAATCGTAGATCGTGTTGAAGACCTCGCCGACGGCGATCGGCGTCACCGTGTGCTCGCGAATCAGCCGAAAGCCGGCCTGGTTTTCCGCGGGCGTCGGATCCTCCATCCAGAACAACCGGTAAGGCTCCAACGCGCGCCCGAGGCGGCCGGCTTCGATCGGCGTCAGGCGATGATGGACGTCGTGCAGCAGGTGATGCTCGAAGCCGAAACGCGCGCGCAACGCGTCGAACAATTTGGGCACATGGTCGAGGTAGCGCGCGGTCGACCACACGTTTTCCGTTGGGATCGCCGCGTCGGCCGGTTCGTAGTACAGCTTGTCCTTGGCGACGCCATACGTCGACGCAAGACCCGGAATGCCGCATTGTGCGCGGATCGCCTTGTAGCCGAGGTCTGCATAGCGTGCGACTTCATCGACCGCTTCGGCGATGTCGTTGCCGTTCGCGTGTCCGTACACCAGGACGCCCTGCCGGCTCGCACCGCCGAGCAATTCGTACAGCGGAAGCCCCGCAACCTTGCCCTTGATGTCCCACAGCGCCGTATCGACGGCCGCAATCGCGGTCATCGTCACCGGGCCGCGCCGCCAGTACGCGCCGCGGTACAGGTACTGCCACGTGTCTTCGATCCGCGCGGGATCACGGCCGATCAGGATCGGCGCGACGTGCTCGGTGAGATAGGCTGCGACCGCGAGTTCGCGGCCATTCAGCGTCGCGTCGCCGAGGCCGGTAACCCCTTGGTCGGTTTCGAGCTTCAGCGTGACGAAGTTGCGTCCTGGACAGGTCACGATGACGCGGGCAGCGGTGATCTTCATGGTTCGCGTTGGCGGACGGTGACCGGAGCGTGCGCGCGCGACGAGGCGAGCACTGCGTCGATCAGATCGTGCACGAGAAGCGCGGCGCGGCCATCGTTGACCGGCGCGCGGCGTTCGGTGAGCGCGGTGAGAAATTCGTCGAGCAGCGCGCGATGCGCGTCGTTGGTGAAGGCCATCGGGTCCGCGCCGCCGCCGAGCGTCGCTTCCTCGCCGGCGCTTTCGTGACGGCCATCGTGAAAGTGGACATCGAGCTTGCCCGCCGTGAGGATCGCCGTCCCTAGCGTACCCACGATCTCGATGCGTTCCGCGAATCCGGGGTAGCTCGCCGTCGTCGCACCGAGCGTGCCAAGCGCGCCATTGACGAACCGCAGCGCCGCGCACGCGACGTCTTCGGTTTCCATCCGGTGCAGTGCGCTCGTGCCAGCGAACGCGGCGACTTCGGCGAGCCGTGGCGCAAGCGACAGAAACAAGTCCAGTGTGTGGATCGCTTGCGTGAGGAGGACGCCGCCGCCATCGCGTGCGAGTGTGCCCCGACCCGGTTCGTCGTAGTACGTCTGCGGCCGCCACCACGGGACGTGAACCGACGCCACGGCGATCTCGCCAAGCGCGCGCTCGCGCAACCGCCGGGCGAGTTCGCGCGCAGCGGGCCGAAAGCGATGCTGGAGCACGACGCCGAGTTGCACGCCCGCGCGCTCGCAGCATGCGACGACGGCTTCGGCGCGTGCCGTGTCGGCCTCGAGCGGCTTTTCGAGCAGGATGTGCTTGCCCGACGCGGCAAGGCGTTCGACGAGCGGCAGATGAGTCCGCGGCGGCGTCAGGATCAGCGCGGCGTCGATCGATCGGTCGGCGACGATCGCATCGAGATCCCCCGTCAGCGGGAAATCGAACCGCTCGGCGAAGCGGGTGCGTCGCTCGGGTGTCGGACTGTAGGCAGCGGCGACTTCCACGCGGTCGGCGAGGTCGCGCAGGCTCTGAGCGTGCGGCGTGACCGCCATGCCGAGGCCGATGACGGCGACACGGGGGCGGGGTGAGGACATGACGCGCGACGATCTAAGCGTGATGAGTTCCAAGGTCGGCGCGGGTGAGCGTGTAAAGGCGTCGGCCGACTGAAGGTGGTCGGGTGGCTCGACCACTTGACCACAGTATAGCGCGCGTCTACCATGCGTCGAGGCCGCGAGGTTCATCGCGGCCGTCGTTCAATTCCCGACGCGCCGCCACCATCGTACGCTGAAGGCGCGGATTGGTTTCCCCGGAGCCATCGCGTTGCCACTTCAGGCGGTCGAACCGAAGCGACTGTACCGCCAGATCGCCGATCAGCTCGCGCATTTGATCGCGAGCGGCGAGTTTCCGGCTGGTTCGCGGCTGCCAGCTGAGCGCGAACTCGCCGTATCGCTCGGTGTGAGCCGCACGTCGGTGCGCGAGGCGATCATCTCGCTCGAAATGCACGGCCTGGTCGAGGTGCGCGTGGGAACCGGCATCTTCGTGACGGCACGGCCCGAGACCACGTCCCGCGCCAGCGGTGATGCCGGGCCGGGTCCGTTCGAGCTGCTCGCCGCGCGCAAGCTGGTCGAGGGTGAAGTCGCGGCGCTCGCCGCGACCGTCGCGAGCGCCGACGATGCCGAAGCGCTCCGGCGCAGCGTCGAGCGACTGGCCGCCAGCGTCGACGACTTCGCCGCACGCGAATCCGAAGACCGCGACTTTCATATGCGACTCGCCAAGGCCACCGGAAACAGTTCGCTCGAACTGGTGGTCGAAGGCCTGTGGGAGCAACGCGCCGAGCTGTGGGGAAGACTGCAGCAGCACTTTCACACGAACGAACTCGCGGCGCAGACGATTCGCGATCACGCGGCGATTGCCGAAGCGATCGCTGCGCGCAATCCGGACGCGGCACGCGTGGCGATGCACCGGCACCTGGCGCGTGTCGCTCGCGAATTCCAGCGTGGCGTCGATGATCGACCGCAGCCGCCGCGCAACCGCCGCGCACCACCGGCGGCCCCCGTGCGAGTGCGCAGTCGCAAGGCTGCACGTCCATGACACGCATTGCATTGCCGGTTGATACCGGCGCCTATCGCGGCATGCC
>DASSEA010000092.1:0-4673 GCA_035696805.1 Casimicrobiaceae bacterium | reverse complement strand
AAGCGCGCCAACCTGGAAATCCACGGGGCGCAGACCGAGCTCGATCGCTCGGTGCTCGAAAAGCTCGTCGGTCCGCTCGAACACCTGTTGCGCAACGCCCTCGATCACGGCATCGAGACGCGCGCAGCGCGCGTCGCGGCGGGCAAATCCGAGACGGGCGAAGTCGAGGTGACGGTGCGCCAGGTCGGCAACGAAATCGCGATCGAGATCGCCGATGATGGTCGCGGCATCGACTTCGAGCGCGTCCGCGAACGCGCCGTCGGCCTCGGGCTGTTCGCCGCCGACGCCGAACCGACGATTCACGAGCTCGTCGAATGCCTGGTCCATCCGGGCTTTTCGACCGCATCGTCGTTGACGCAGATTTCCGGCCGCGGCATCGGCATGGACGTCGTGCGCAGCGAAGTGGTGGCGCTCGGTGGCCGCGTCGATGTCCATACGCAGCCGGGCAAAGGCACGCGGTTCAACCTGTTCCTGCCGCTGACGCTCGCGGTCGCGCAGGCGGTACTGGTACGCGCGGGCGGCCGCCTGTGGGCGATTCCGGCGCCGATGGTCGAGCAGGTGCAGCAGATCAAGCCGGACGTGTTGCGCACGCTGTACGCGGACGGCCAGGTGCACTGGCAGGGCCGGCCGTGGCCGTTCCATTACCTGCCGCGGCTTCTGGGCGACGCGAACCCGGTGCCCGATCTCGCGCGCTACAACGCCGTGCTGCTGATCCGCAGCGGCCAGGGGACCGCAGCGATCCACGTCGACGAAATGGTCGGCAACCAGGAAGTCGTCGTCAAGAACATCGGGCCACAGCTCGCGCGCGTGTCCGGCATCTCCGGAGCGACGGTGCTCGGGACGGGCGAGATCGTGCTGATCATCAATCCGGTGCAACTCGCGCAGCGGCCGGGCGTGATCCGCTACGATCCCGCGGACGATGAGCGGCTCGCGGGTTTGCATCCGGAATCGTCGAAGCCGACGCGCAGGATCGTCATGGTGGTCGACGACTCGCTAACGGTGCGCAAGTTCACGACGCGCCTGCTCACGCGCGAAGGCTTCGAGGTGATCACGGCGCGCGACGGCGTCGACGCGCTCAAGCTGCTCAGCGATCACACGCCCGATGCGATCCTGCTCGACATCGAAATGCCGCGGATGGATGGCTTCGAGTTCGCGAAGACGATGAAGAGCGACTTCAAGCGCGCGCACATCCCGATCATCATGATCACGTCGCGCACGGCGGACAAGCATCGCAACCGCGCGGCGGAACTCGGCGTCGACGGCTTCCTCGGCAAGCCGTATCAGGAAGAGGAGCTGCTGCAGGCGTTGCGGGACCGGATCGAGGCCGTCACTTAGCGGCGGGTCCCTGGGACGCCAGTCCCTCGCTGCGCGTAACCATCTCCTTCGCGGGGCGCTCGACGGGCTCCCACTCGATGCGCTCGTACTCGGCGATCACCTGCGCACCGAACAACAGCACGATCGCGGCCAGTTCGAGTGTCAAGAGCACGATGATCGCCGTCGTCAGCGATCCGTAAACGGTCCGAACCTGGGACAGCGTCGCGAGATACCAGACCAGCACGTGCCTCGAAATCTCCCACAGCACGGTTGCGCTGACGCCCCCGATCAACGCATGGCGCCACGATAGCCGTCCGACCGGCATGACGAAGTAGATCGACGCCAGCACCAGCACTTCGCCGCAGATCCCGATCAGGTACAGGAGCGCGCGCGAAACGCCGGACATCGACAGGTCGCGCCCGAGAAACTCGAGTGTCGTCAGCGCGAACGACTGGAGCGCGCCCGCCACGAGCGTTACGACGAGCAGCCCGACGCCGAGCAGCAGGATGTACAGGTAGGGCAGCAGCACCGACACGAAGAGCGCGCGCCGCTTGGCCAGCACGCGGTGGTAGAAGATCACCGACATCGCATTCTCGAGCACCGAGAACGCGAGCGAGCTGAAAAAGACCAGCGTCACGGCGAGCGTCCAGCCGATCACTTCGCGGTGCGCGATGAAACTTCGCAACTCGACCACCAGCGGCGCAGATTGACCGGGTACGACGAGTTCGAGGTAACGCGCGAGCGTCGTCATCAACCGGTCGGCTTCGACGACGTGCGAAAGGATGATCACCAGGATGATCATCAGCGGCACGATCGACAGCAGTGTGTAATACGCAACGCCGCCGGCGAGGAGCAGACCCTGGTTGGCGCGAAAAGCGCGCATCGTCTGCACGGCGAAGCCGAGCGGATCGCGCGCGATCTTCCGCGCTGAGCGCGACATCGGGAACGACGAAGCGGTGGCGGGCGCAAGCACGTCGTGCATGCTGGCATGGCGTCACGACGGCGGCTGTCGGCGGCAGGCCGTGGCTCGAGTAGGACAAACCCTCATCGGCTCGCCATCGCCACTGCCGGCAGCGTGCAGGCACGCGCGACGTTCCGAAGCGGGGTCGCATGCCGCACGGTCGCGGCTGACAGCGCAGGGCTTCGGCGGTAAATTCCGTCCATCGAGACCGAGGAGAGGGCGATGGCGGAATTCAAGACGGAGAACATTCGTACTGTAGCTCTGGTAGGCGATGGCGCATCGGGCAAGACGACGCTTGCCGAGGCGCTGCTGGCCAGGACCGGCGCGATCCAGGCGGCCGGCAGTGTCGAGCGCGGCTCGACGGTCAGCGATTTCGATCCGATCGAAAAGACGTACCAGCACTCGCTTCGTGCATCGCTGATGCATCTCGAAACGGCGGGCACGCGCATCCACCTGATCGACACGCCCGGATTTCCCGATTTCATCGGCCAGTCGATCGGCGCGCTCGACGCCGTCGAAACCGCCGCGGTCGTGATCAACGCTGCAGCCGGCCCGCAGATGATCGCGGCGCGGATGATGGACTGGGCCGGGGCGCGCAAGCTGTGCCGGCTGATCGTCATCAACCGGATCGATGCCGAGAATGTCGATCTGCCCGCGATCCTCGCGTCGGTGCGAAGTGCGTTCGGCAACGAATGCCTGCCGATCAACCTGCCGGCGGACGGCGGCAAGCGCGTCGTCGACTGTTTCTTCAACCCGTCCGGCGACGCGGACTTTTCGTCGGTCGAATCGGCGCATCGTGCGCTCGTCGACCAGGTCGTCGAGGTCGACGAGGCACTGATGTCCCTCTACCTCGAGCAGGGCGAAGTCGAGCCCGCGCAACTGCACGCGCCGTTCGAAAAGGCGCTGCGCGAAGGTCACCTCGTCCCCGTCTGCTTCGTGTCGGCGCGCACCGGCGCCGGCGTTGCCGAGTTGCTCGACGTGCTCGTGAAACTCGCGCCGAATCCGACCGAAGGCAATCCGCCGCTCTTCATCAAAGGCGAGGGCGCGAACGCCGTCGAATTCCACTCGACGCCCGACCCGCATCAGCACGTGCTCGCGCACGTCTTCAAGGTCGTCATGGACCCTTTCGTCGGCAAGCTCGGCGTCTTTCGCGTGCATCAGGGGACCGTCACGCGCGATACGCAGCTGTTTGTCGGCGACGGCCGCAAGGCGTTCAAGGTGGGCCATCTGTTCATGCTGCAGGGCGCGAAATACGTCGAAGTCGACCGCGCGGTGCCGGGTGATCTGGCTGCGGTCGCGAAAGTGGACGACATCGTGTTCGACTGCGTGCTGCACGATTCGCACGACGAGGATCACATCCACATGCGTCCGCTCGAGTTTCCGGTGCCGATGCATGGCTTCGCGATCACGCCGAAGCGGCGCGGCGACGAGCAGCGGATTTCCGACGTGCTGCACAAGATGATCGCGGAGGACCCCACGCTCGTCGTTGCGCACGATCCCACGGTGAACGAAACGGTGCTGCGTGGATTGGGTGAATTGCATCTCCGGTCGGTGTTCGAGCGGATGGCGAGCCAGTTCAAGCTCGAAGTCGAAACGCGGCCGCCGCGCGTGCCCTACCGGGAAACCGTCACGGCCAAGGCGGAGGGCCATCACCGTCACAAGAAGCAGACCGGCGGCGCGGGGCAGTTCGGCGAGGTCTATCTGCGCATCGAACCGTTGCCGCGCGGCACCGGGTTCGAATTCGTCGACCAGGTGAAGGGCGGTGCGATCCCCAACACGCTGATACCTGCCGTCCAGAAAGGTGTCGAACAGGTGCTGACGGCAGGGCCCGTTGCGGGCTTCCCGATGCAGGACGTGCGCGTCATCGTCTACGACGGCAAGTATCACCCGGTCGACTCGAAGGAAGTCGCGTTCGTTTCGGCCGGCCGGAAGGCGTTTCTCGACGCGATCGGCAAGGCGAAGGCGATCGTCCTCGAGCCGATCGTCGGCGTCGAGATCAACTGCCCGTCCAACACGATGGGCGATGTCACGGGCGACCTGTCATCGCGGCGCGGCCAGGTGACCGGCACGCAGACGATGCAGGCGGGGATGCTCGCGGTGAACGGCCTCGCGCCGCTTTCCGAGCTCGACGGCTACGCGGCGCGCCTCAAGTCGATGACCGGCGGCCACGGCGCATGGACGATGGCGCTGTCGCACTACGAGCAGGCGCCGCCCAATCTGCAGAACCAGCTCGCGACCGAATACGCCAAGCATCGGCGGCACGAGGAGGAGTAGCGGCGAACGCGCCGGGCGAGGCAACGCCGAGCCGAGGCCCGAAGGGCGCGGCGGCGCGTGAGCCGCTGGAGGCCGACGCGCCGTCGTGGTGGATCAACGCGATGGTCCAAGGAGGCCGAGGGCG
>DASSEA010000091.1:0-4389 GCA_035696805.1 Casimicrobiaceae bacterium | reverse complement strand
CTTGTGACCGCCCCGCCACGCATCCCGTGCCGGATTGCCACGCGGCGCGGCCAGCGTAGCACGCCGCCAGGACGCGGCCTTGACGCGCGATGCGCGCCGCGCCGTGATCCAATCGCGGTGCTACCATTGATTCGCGGGAGGAGCGGATGAGCGATTGTTTCGAGGTTGCGCTGCGGCGCGACGGCTTCGACGTCGACCGGCGCGTGCTGCCGCCAGGAACCATCGTCGGGGAGCACGCGCATCCGTACGACGTCCGGGCGCTCGTGCTCGACGGCGAGATCCGGTTGATCGTCGGCGGCGACGAGTACGCCTACCGCGAGGGTGACATCTTCGTCATGCCCGCCGGCCACCGGCACGCGGAAGCGGTCGGTCCCGCCGGCGTCCAGTATCTCGTCGGGCGGCGAAACGCGCCTGCGACGAACGACGTATCGAGAACCTCATGAAACGCAGCGCATCGGCGATGTGGAACGGCGATCTCAAGTCCGGCAACGGCACGATCTCGACCGACAGCGGCGTTCTGACGAACACGCAGTACTCATTCGCCACCCGCTTCGAAGACGGTGCCGGCACCAACCCCGAGGAGCTGATCGCTGCCGCGCACGCCGGCTGCTTTTCGATGGCGCTCTCAGCGCAACTGGGTGAAGCAGGCATCGTCGCGCAAAGCATCCGCACGACGGCCACGGTGACGCTCGAGAAGAGCGGGGACGGCTTCGCGATCACCGCCGTGCATCTTGACCTGACGGCGCGCGTCCCCGGCGTTGATCAGCAGGCGTTCGAAAAGGCCGCGGAGAACGCCAAGGCCGGCTGCCCGGTCTCGAAGGTGTTGAACGCGAAGATCACCCTCGACAAGAAGCTCGAGGCGTGATCGACGCGCGGGGGACCCAGGGGCAGCCGCCGGAGTAGTATCGAGTTTCGCGTCGTGAGGGTCGCCGCGTCGATGCAGCCGCTTGCCGTCCTGGTTGTCTTGCCAGTCGTGATCGGTATCGCAGCCGAAGTGCTGCTTCGTGACGCGTCGCGCGCGTCGCTGGCCGCGGCCATCGCGTCTGCGATCAGCGTGTACGCGTGCCTCGCAACCCTCGACCCGGGCGGCGAGTGGAACGGGCTCGCGACGTTCCTGGTATCGCCGCTTGCGATCGCGTTCTCGCTCGCCTCCGTGCTCGCGTGTTTCTCGTGGCGCGAAGGCCGGCGGCGTCCGCGCAAGCGTCACGCACAGCCGGCGCATTGAGCATGCAGCACCTGCGAGCCGCCGGCGGGCACGAAAAGCCGGCGGCGGATTGAATCCTCGGCCGGCAAACTTGTCAGCACAGAACTTCCGATAGATCGCTTCGATGCGGCGCGCTTCGCTCTACAGCAGCTCCAACCGTCCGCGGTCCGCCGCCAAGGCCGGCGCGTCGTCAACGTCGACCCCGGTGGCAGGCACGACGCCCGGCAACGGAGCGTCGGTGGCGGGAGCGCCTTCGTTGCCCGCCGTCGTTGCACCTCCGAATCGGCGCACGCGGATTCGTCTTGCGCTCGCCCGACGCGAACGCTGGCTGATGCTCGCGGCGGGGGCCTTGATCGCGCTCGGCATCGTCTACGGCAACAACGTGCTGCACCCGGCGGCGAAGCTGCTGACGCAGGAAGACATCGACGGCGCGGTGATGCACACGATCGAAACCAAGACGTTGCCGTCGCAAGCGGCGCGTGCCTACGACGCGATCCGCGGTTCCGTCGTGCGCGTGCGCGAATTCGAGCGTGCGGAAGGCGATGCCGAGGACACCGAGAGCGGCGTCGGTACCGGGGTGGTGATCGTCGACAAGGGCATCATCCTGACCAACCTGCACGTGGTGTCGACGGCCAAGCGCGTCGGCGTCGTGTTCGCCGACGGCACCGAATCGGAAGCGACGATCATCGCCACGCAGCCCGAGAACGATCTCGCCGTCTTGCAGGCGAAGACAATCCCCGACGACCTGCCCGCCGCCACGCTGCGCTCGACGCGCGATCTGGCGCTCGGCGACGAGGTCGTCACCGTCGGCTTTCCCTTCGGCATCGGGCCGTCGGTGACGTCGGGCGTCGTGTCGGGACTGCGACGCGAGTACCGTTCCCCCGAGGGTAAGCGCCTGCTCACCAACCTGATTCAGTTCGACGCGGCTGCGAATCCCGGAAGCTCCGGCGGGCCGCTCGTCACGATGGACGGCGAAGTCGTCGGCATCGTCACGGGCATCCTCAACCCGAACAACCAGCGCGTGTTCATCGGTATCGGTTTCGCGGTGCCGATCGAGAACGCCGCCGCCGCCGTCGGCATTTCTCCCTTCTAACCGAGAAGTCGCAAGGAGCGTATGGACACCCGGGACAACGGTGGCGGCGAAGTTGCGTCGCAGATGCAGCGCATTCTGTATGAAGTGAAAAAGGTGGTCGTCGGGCAGGACCACTTCCTCGAGCGCGTGCTGGTCGCGATCCTGGCGCAAGGTCATTTGCTCGTCGAAGGGGTCCCCGGCCTTGCGAAGACGCTGACGGTCAAGACGCTCGCGAAGGTGATCCGCGGCTCGTTTCGGCGCATCCAGTTCACGCCGGACCTCGTGCCCGCCGACCTCGTCGGCACGCGGATCTACAACCAGAAGACCGGCGACTTCACGACGTCGCTCGGTCCGGTATTCACGAACCTGCTGCTCGCCGACGAAATCAATCGCGCCCCGGCGAAAGTGCAAAGCGCGCTGCTCGAAGTGATGCAGGAGTACCAGGTGACGATCGCTGGCCAGACGCACCTGGTGCCGACGCCGTTCCTCGTCATGGCGACGCAAAACCCGATCGAGACCGAAGGCACGTACCCGCTGCCCGAGGCGCAGGTCGATCGCTTCATGATGAAGGTGCTCGTCGGGTACCCGAACGAGGACGAGGAGTTCGTCATCGTCGAGCGGGTGACCGGCGTGCCCGTCGACGTGGCGACCGTCGCGTCCACCGATCAACTTTCCGCGCTGCAGCGGCAATGCCGCACGTGCTACGTGGACCCGTCGTTGATTCAATATGCGGTGCGCCTCGCGGCCGCCACGCGGCAACCCGATCGTTACGGCGTCGTCGACTTCGCGAAGTACGTGACGTTCGGCGCCAGCCCGCGCGCGTCGATTCATCTGATCGAGGGCGCCCGCGCGCTCGCGTTCCTGCGCGGACGCGATTACGTGCTGCCCGACGACGTCAGCGATCTCGCGCCCGACGTGCTGCGGCATCGCCTGGTGCTGTCGTACGAAGCGCTCGCCGACGGACTGACGCCCGACCAGCTCGTGTTCCGCATCATGCAGCGCATACCGCCGCCGGAGAAGCCGCTGGAGACGCATGTTCGGTTCGCGTCACAAGGCTAGCGAGCAGCAGCGGCCGGCGAACGTCGTTGCGCTGCCGGCGCGCAACGCCGAGAGCGTCCTGCGACGACTCGAGTGGACGGTGCTCCGGCGCCTCGACGGCTTGCTGCACGGCGACTATCGCACGCTGTTCCGCGGCTTCGGCCTCGATCTCGCCGACCTGCGCGAATACCAGTATCACGACGATGTCCGCCATATCGACTGGAACGTCACCGCGCGCCTGCAGACGCCGTATGTCCGCGAATACAACGAGGATCGCGACGTCACCGCGTGGTTCCTGATCGACGTGAGCCCGTCGGTGGACTTCGGCTCGGGGGATATCCGCAAGCGCAGCGTCTCGATCGATTTCGTCACCGTGCTCGCGCGTATCCTGACCCGCCACGGCAACCGCGTCGGTGCGGCGCTCTACGGCGAGACGATGGACACGGTGATCCCCGCGGGCACGGGCCGGCGGCACGTGCTGCAGATCCTGCACCGGATGCTGCAGCGCCCCGGCGAGTCACAGTCGACGGCGACCAACCTGAACGCCTTCCTCCGCGCCGCGTTTCCCGCGATACCGCGCCGCTCGATCGTATTCGTCGTGTCGGACTTCATCAGCGCGGCGCCGTGGGACGATGCGCTCGCGCAGTTGTCGCAACGGCACGAGGTGCTCGCCGTGCGGCTCTACGATCCGCTCGAAAACGAGTTGCCCGACCTCGGGCTGCTGACGATGCAGGACGCCGAAACCGGCGAGCAACTGTTCATCGACACGCACGATCGCGGCTTTCGCAAGCGCTTTGCGAAAGCGGCGGAAACGCGCGAGCTGCGCCTGCGCACCGCGTTTCGCCGCGCCGGCGTCGATGCGCTCGAAATCTCCACCGACGACGACCTCGCCGACGCGATCCTGCGCTTCGCCGATCTTCGCAAGCGGCGCAGCCGGTTGAGCGCCGGCGCGGTGCTGCCCCGGATGCCCGACCTTCCCGATGACGTTCCTGTGGCCTGAACTGCTGTGGCTGCTGGCGGCGGTGCCCGCCGTCGTCGGTGCGTACCTGTGGCTGTTGCGACGCAAGAAGCGGCT
>DASSEA010000090.1:0-3780 GCA_035696805.1 Casimicrobiaceae bacterium | reverse complement strand
CGAGTACGACTCGGACCGCATGGCCGACGTGCTCGCCGCCTCCGAAGGTCTCACCCGAACCGACCGTCCCGAGGACGCGGACGTGATCCTGTTCAACACGTGCTCGGTGCGCGAGAAGGCGCAGGAGCGCGTGTTCCACGACCTCGGGCGCGTACGCGCGCTCAAGGCGGCGCGCCCGGACGTGATGATCGGCGTCGGCGGCTGCGTCGCGTCGCAGGAAGGCGCGGCGATCGTCCGCCGTGCGCCGTACGTCGACATCGTGTTCGGGCCGCAAACGCTGCACCGACTGCCCACGATGCTCGCGCAACGCCGGGCGTCCGGCGCTCCGCAGGTCGACATCTCGTTTCCCGAGATCGAGAAGTTCGATCACCTGCCGCCGCCGCGCGTCGAGGGCGCCAGCGCCTTCGTCTCGATCATGGAGGGCTGCAGCAAGTACTGCACGTTCTGCGTCGTCCCCTACACGCGCGGCGAGGAAGTGTCGCGGCCGTTCGACGACGTGCTGACGGAGATCGCCGACCTCGCGCTGTCGGGTGTGCGCGAAGTGACGCTGCTCGGGCAGAACGTCAATGCCTACCGCGGACCGACGAGCGTGGAAGGCGAGGTCGCCGATCTCGCGCAACTGATCGAATACGCGGCGGCGGTGCCCGGGATCGAGCGCATTCGCTACACGACGTCGCATCCGCGCGAGATGAGCGCGCGGCTGATCGATGCCTACGCGACCGTCGAGAAACTCGTGTCGCATCTGCACCTGCCCGTGCAGTCGGGTTCCGATCGCGTGCTGGCCGCGATGAAGCGCGGCTACACGGTACTCGAGTACAAGTCGATCGTCCGCAGGCTGCGTGCGGCACGTCCCGATCTTTCGCTGACGTCCGATTTCATCGTCGGCTTTCCCGGCGAGACGGACGACGATTTCGAGGCGACGCTCGCGCTCGTCGAAGCGATCCGCTTCGACGGCGCGTTCAGCTTTTCCTATAGCGCACGGCCCGGCACGCCGGCAGCCGAACTGCCCGATCAGGTGCCGGCGGACGTCCGGCAGGCCCGGCTCGCGCGGCTTTCATCGCTGCTCGACCGGCAATACCGCTACTACAGTGAAGCGATGGTGGGATCGCGGCAGCGCGTCCTCGTCACCGGCCATGCCGTCAAGGATTCGCGCGAACTGGCCGCGCGCACCGACAATAATCGCGTCGTAAACTTCGCAGGCGACGCAGCGTCGATCGACAGGTATGTCGATGTCGACATTACGGCGGCGTTGCCGCATTCACTACGCGGCGAGCTCTGCGCAGCACACGCGTGACCGGTCTTCGCGAGCCGCCGCTGGCGCTCGCCGAAGACCTTTGCCGATCTGGAGATACCACGTTCATGTCGTACTTCCGCCTGTCCCGCGTCGCGCTGGCGCTTGCGCCGCTCGCACCGCTCCTGATGTCCGGCTGTGCAAGCATTCCCCGCGCTGACGCGGCAAAACCGTCCGAGACGGCCGCGATCGCCGCGGCGGCCGCGCATGCCGCGACCGCTGAAGCGCAAACGGCCAACGGCAACGGGCAGCGCGACAGCGCGCCGGGGGCCGCACGTCCGCCCGCCAATACGACCGCGGTGGCGGCGGCAGCGGCAGCGGCTGCGCAGGCGGCGCAGTTCTCGAAGCCATTCGCGGAGGTCGTCAAGGACGCGCACGAATCGAAGGGCCTGTTCACGTTGTGGCGCAAGGACGACAAGCTCTGGATCGAGCTCGACCCCGATCAGTTCGACCACCCGTTCTTCTTCAAGTCCGCGCTGAACCAGGGCATCGGGGAGTCGCGCATCTTCGGCGGCGCGATGACGTACCCGGTCGGCGTCGCGCAGATCGTGACGTTCCACAAGCACGGGCAGAACGTCCAGCTCATCGCCAAGAACGTCAAGTACACGGCGAAGGCTGGGACGCCGGAAGCGCGCGCGGTCGCTGCCGGTTTTTCCGACAGCCTGCTCGCCGTCGCGCCAATCGCGTCGCAGCCGCATCCCGAACGCAAGTCGGTCCTGATCGACGCCAACGCGCTGTTGCTCGCCGATCTGCCGGCCGCCGCCTCGATGCTCGAACGCTCCTACCGGCAGCCATACGGCTTCGACGCGCGCAACTCGTCGATCGGCACGACGCGCGCGCAATCCGACGACGTGACGATCGAAGTGTCGGCGCATTACGCACTGTCACGCCTGGTGTTGCCGCCCCCGACGCCCGGCCCGTCGACGCTGCCGTCGCCGCCGATCACGCTGCCCGACGTGCGCAGCCTGTTCCTCGGCTACCACTACACGTTCGCCAAGCTGCCCGACACCTTGATGCACGCACGCCCGGCGGACGAGCGCGTCGGTTACTTCACGACCGAAGTGCTCGACTTCACGTCCGACATTCCGCGCGTACCCGTGCAGCGGTATGCCAACCGCTGGCGTCTCGAGAAGCAGGATCCCGCCGCCGCGCTCTCCGAGCCGAAGCAGCCGATCGTGTTCTGGCTCGATCGCAACATCCCGGTTCGCTACCGCGAGCCGATCCGGCAGGGCATCCTCGAATGGAACAAGGCGTTCGAGCGCATCGGCTTCAAGGACGCGGTCCGCGTCGAGATCCAGCCCGACAACGCCGACTTCGACACGTCGGATATCCGGCACGCGTCGGTGCGCTGGCAGACGGTCGCGAAGACGTCGTACGGCGCGATCGGCCCCTCGGTGGTCGATCCTCGCACCGGTGAAATACTCGACGCCGACATCGGCATCGACGCCAACAACGTGCGCGTCGTTCGCAACCTGCGCCACGAATACCTGCCGCCGCGGAAGGACGCGTTCGCGGCGCTGACGCAGGCGCATGCCGACGCGAGAAACAACGCGCAGCTCTGCACGTACGACGATGCGGCGACCGAGGAAGCGGCGTTCGGCCTGTCGCTGCTCGAAGCGCGTGGCGACCTCGACCCGGACAGCCCGGACGTCGATCGCTTCGTCGACCTGTTCCTGAAGAATGTCACGATGCACGAGGTCGGCCACACGCTCGGGTTGCGTCACAACTTCCGCGCGTCGACCATCTACACCGACGCGCAACTCGAAGACGCCGACTTCACCGCGAAAAACGGCATCTCGGGTTCTGTGATGGAGTACAACCCGTGGAACCTCGCGGTGCGCGGCGAGAAGCAGGGCGAATACCAGATGTCGACGCTCGGCCCCTACGACTACTGGGCGATCGAGTACGCCTACAAGGAGATACCCGCCGACCAGGAGCCCGCCGAATTGCAGCAGATCGCCGCGCGCTCGAGCGATCCATGGCTCGCGTTCTCGACCGACGAGGATGTCGCGTTCTTCGCCGTCGACCCCGCCGTGAATCAGCTCGACCTTGGCAGCGACCCGCTCGCTTACGCGAGGAAGCGGCTGTCGCTCGTCCACGAACTTTGGCAACGCACCGAGCACATCGAGCTCAAGCCCGGCGAGACATATTCGGTGCTGCGGCGCAATTTCACGCGCGGCCTGAACGAGGCCGGGCAGGGCGCCGTCTACGCATCGAAGTATGTCGGCGGCCTGACGACGCTGCGCGATCGTGCCGGCAGCGGCCGGCAGCCGCTGATGCCCATCGACGCGACCAAGCAGCGCGCCGCACTCGCCATGCTCGCGACCGAGGTATTGTCGACCGACAGCTTCAACTTCTCGCCGGCGTTCCTGCGGCGGATGACCGTGTCGTCGTTCGACATCGACGACGCCCAGGAACTGGGGCGCCCAGCGCCGCCGCTCGATCTGCCGATCGACCAGCAGGTGCTCGGATTGCAGCGCGGCGTGCTC
>DASSEA010000089.1:0-5876 GCA_035696805.1 Casimicrobiaceae bacterium | reverse complement strand
TGCCATACACGTTCGGGAAGCGCACGGGCGGACTCGCCGATGCGAAGTACACTTTGCGCGCACCCGCGTCGCGCGCCATTTGCACGATCTCGCGCGACGTCGTGCCGCGCACGATCGAATCGTCGACGAGCAGCACGACTTTGTCCTTGAACTCCATGCCGATCGGGTTCAGCTTCTGCCGCACGCTCTTCTTGCGCAGCGCCTGTCCGGGCATGATGAACGTGCGCCCGATGTACCGGTTCTTGACGAAGCCTTCGCGATACGTCTTGCCGAGCGTGTTCGCGAGCTCCAGCGCGGACGGCCGGCTCGAATCGGGAATCGGGATCACGACGTCGATGTCCTGCGCCTGCGGAATGCCGCGGATCTTCCGCGCGAGCGCTCCCCCCATCCGCAACCGCGCCTCGTAGACCGACGTGCCGTCCATGACCGAGTCGGGGCGCGCCAGATAGACGTACTCGAAGATGCACGGATTGAGCGTTGCGTGCTCGGCGCACTGGCGCGCATGGAACCCACCCGCCTGGTCGACGAAGATCGCTTCGCCAGGCGCGACGTCACGCAGCACCGAAAAACCGAGCGGCTCCAGCGCCACCGATTCCGACGCCACGAGATACTCGGCTCCTCCCATGGCCTGGCTCACGCCGATGATCAGCGGCCGAATGCCGAACGGATCGCGGAACGCCAGCATCCCGTAGCCTGCGATCATCGCGACGACGGCGTAGGCGCCACGACAGCGCCGGTGCACGCCGGCGACGGCACGGAAGATCGCATCCGGATCGAGACGATGGTGTTGCGCGGCGCGCTCGAGTTCGAGTGCGAGCACGTTCAACAGCACCTCGCTGTCCGAATTCGTGTTCACGTGCCGGAAGTCGAGTTCCCACAACTCCCGCTTCAGCGCCTCGCTGTTGGTCAGGTTGCCGTTGTGGCCGAGCGACAGCCCGAACGGCGAATTGACGTAGAACGGCTGCGACTCCAGGTCCGAATACGCGGAACCTGCCGTGGGATAGCGACAGTGCGCGATGCCGGTCGTGCCCTGCAACTCGCGCATGTTGCGCGTACGAAACACGTCGCGCACGTAACCCGGGCCCTTGTACGTGTGAAAGACCGGCCCCTCGCTGGTGACGATGCCGGCGGCATCCTGCCCGCGATGCTGCAGCAACAGCAGGCCGTCGTAGAGCAGCTGGTTGACGGGTGTATGCGCGACGGCGCCGAGGATTCCGCACATGTCAGCAGCGGACGCGCCGCATCGCGGTTGACGAGGGATCGATCATCGGCACGAGGTTACGCGTTTCAACGACGCTCAGCTGCGGTACTCGACCGGGGTCACGTTCGGTCGCACGCCACCCGGCGAATAGTCGAGCCGACCCGCAAGTTGCGAGGGAAGATGCGGTCGCAGCGCGAGCACGGCAGCGACGAGCGGCGGCACCAGCGCCGCGCTTTGCCACCACACGGTGCGCGGCAGCGGCGTCAGGCCCGCAACCAGCACGAACGCCAGCACGACCGCCATGCCGCGCAGCAGGCCGAAGATCGCGCCGAGGAAGCGGTCGACGAAGCCCAGTCCCGCGGCGTGGACGACGCGCGTCAGCGGCCAGGCGATCAGTGCGCCGGCGATCAACGCGCCGATGATGATGAGTGCAAACGCGATGATGTAGCGAATCGATGGATGACCCGGGATTTCGGGCAGCAGATCGCCGAGCGTCGGTGCAAACGCGATCGCCGCGACCAGGCCGAGCACCCACGCAATGACGGCGATCAGTTCGCGCACGACGCCGCGAAAGAACGCGAAGAGCGTCGACAGGCCGATCACGGCAAGCACGATCCAGTCGAACGTCGTCATCGCATGTCTGCGGGCAGCCCAGCGTTTCGCCGTCGTCGGCACCGCGGCGCTCCGGGGTTGGGGTGAGGGAAGAATCGCAGCCGGGAGGGCACCGGGCCACGCATTCATCACTTGATCGCGGCAACAATGCCGCTTTGGCCTTCGGTCTTCAGCTTGTCCCGCGCGGCAAGCGCGGCATCGCGCGACGGATACGGGCCGACGCGCACGCGCCAAAGCGTTCCCTTGCTCGTCTTCAGCGGCTCCGTATAAGCGGTGTAACCGGCGCGCTTCAGGCGGCCCGCCAGCGCGTTCGCGCCCTTGTCGTCCGCGAACGCCGCGAGCTGCACGGCGAATCCGTCGTGCGCCATGCCCGCCCTGGGTTCGCTCGGTGCCGGTGAACTGGCGCTCGGTAGCGGCGGACTGGCGCTCGATGCCGGTGAACTGGTGCCTTGTGCCGACTTGCCCGGCGTCGGCGCGACGGAGCCCGTTGCGCTCGTCTTGGGTGCCGCCGCCGAACCCGCGATGCCGGGCGCATGGGTCGTCGTGCTCGGCTTGGTGTCTGTCGGTGCGGCCGATGGCGCCGCGGGCTTCGACGATTCGGTCGCCGCGCGTTCGACGGTCGATGATTTCGCGTCGACCGATTTCGGCGCGCTCGCCGGCGTCCTGTCGTTCGCGTTGGTCGCGGGCGCGGCGGCAATTCCCGGGGGCGTCGTCGCGCCGCTCGCCGATTTCTGCGCCGTGCCTGCGGATGGCGCCGAACTGGCGGGCTGCGCGTCGGGAAGACGCGTGTCGTATTTCGGCGCGCGTTCGGCGGCGCTTTCGGACGGCGCCGCCTCCTTGACTTCGTCCTTCGGCGGCGACGCCTTCGCAGGCGACTTCGCGTCCTTCGCGCGGTTTTCCGACAGCCGATTGACGAACTTGCCGTCGTCGATCGGCGGAATCTTCACCGCGACATCCTCGCCGAGCGGCTTCTGCTCGGTCTCGAGCAGCATCGGCACGACGACGGCGACGCCCAGGGCGAGGACGACGGCGCCGACGAGCCGGCGACGCGCCCGCCGCCGCAGTTCGTCCACGTTGAGATCCGCCGGTTCCGCCATCGCCATCGCGAATCGTTCACCGACGCGCGCGCGCTGCATCGAGTGCGGCAGCGACCGTCAGGAACGATCCAAAGGCCGCGATTCTATCAGTCTCGTTCGCAGCATCGCGCGCCGCAGCGAATGCATCGGCGACGTCGTCGCAGGCGTGGATGGAAGCGGCGCTCACGCCCGCCGCGCGCAGCGCGTCGGCGATCCGCACTGCCGGCGCCCCTCGCGGACCGGGAAGCGGCGCGATGTACCAGGCGTCGACGCGCGCTGCCACGGCGGCGACGACGCCCTCGATATCCTTGTCGGCGAGCATGGCGAACACCGCGAACGTCCGCGGATGGAAACCCATCGCCCCCAGCGTGTCGGCGAACGCACGCGCGGCGTGCGGGTTGTGCGCGACGTCGAGCACGATCGTCGGCCGCCCCGGCAGCACCTGGAAACGTCCCGCGAGTTCGACGTTCACGAGCCCGTCGCGCACCGCACCCGCCGGTATCGGCAGTCGTGCGCGGTTGGCGTCGATCGCCGCGAGCGCCGTTGCTGCGTTGGCCAGTTGATAGGTGCCGCGCAGCGCCGGATACGGGAGCCCGTTGCGGCTGCCTCCCGGACCGGCATAGCGCCATTGCGCGCCGGACGCGGCCCAGGAGAATTCGCGACCGGCGATCCACAGCGGCGCACCGATCGCCTGCGCATGCTCGACGAGCGAATGCGGCGGCGCGCGATCGCCGCAGATTGCCGGCCGGCCGGCGCGAAAGATGCCGGCCTTTTCGCGCCCGATCGCTTCGCGCGTCGCGCCGAGATAGTCGACGTGGTCGATGTCGACCGACGTGACGACGGCGACGTCGGCATCGATGATGTTGACGGCGTCGAGCCGGCCGCCGAGGCCCACTTCGAGAACGAGCACGTCGAGGCGCGCTCGCATGAACAGCCACAATCCCGCGAGCGTCGTGAACTCGAAATACGTGAGCGGCGTCCCGTCGTCGGGCACGTTGCCGACGCGTGCCGATTCGACGGCCTCGAACGCCTCGATGAGCGCGTCGTCGGTCGCATCGACGCCGCCGATCCGGATGCGCTCGTTGAAGCGCGAAAGATGCGGCGACGTGTAGAGTCCGGCGCGAAAGCCGGCGTGGCGATGGATCGCTTCCAGCACCGCGCACGTCGAGCCCTTGCCGTTCGTTCCGCCCACCGTGATGACCGGCGCTTCGATGCGGAGCGCCATCCGTCGAGCGACCGACGCAACGCGCTCGAGCCCCATCGCGATCGGCTTCGGATGGAGCGTTTCGAGATAGCCGAGCCACTCGGCGAGCGTCACGGGTCGCGCCACCGCTTGGTCGAATCGGTCGTGCAAGGACGGCGCGAATGCGGAGCAGGCATGACGCGAATTCGCTGCGCGAAGCACGGCGCCCACGCGCCGCCTCGTTCAGCCCATCGGCGCCGGCTGGCGGGTCAGGAGCGCGAGCAGTCGCGCGAGTTCGTCCTTTAGGTTGCGGCGGTCGACGATCATGTCGAGCGCACCCTTTTCGAGCAGGAACTCCGCGCGCTGAAATCCTTCAGGCAGCTTCTCCCGCACGGTCTGCTCGATGACGCGCGGGCCGGCGAAGCCGATCAGCGCCCCGGGTTCAGCCAGCACGAGATCGGCGACGAACGCGAACGACGCCGAGACGCCGCCCATCGTCGGATCGGCGAGGATCGACACGAACGGCAGCCGCGCCTTCGTGAGTTCCTGCAGCACCGCGGTCGTCTTCGCCATCTGGAACAGCGAGTTGATGCCTTCCTGCATCCGCGCGCCACCCGAGGCCGCCACGCACACGAACGGCAACTGGTTTTCGTACGCCACGCGCACGCCGCGAACGAAGCGCTCGCCGACGACGGAGCCCATCGAGCCGCCCATGAAGCCGAACTCGAACGCCGCGAGCACCAGCGGCACGGTCTTGACGCTCCCCTGCATGACGACGAGCGCGTCGGTCTCGCCGGTTTCCTCGAGCGCCGCTTCGAGGCGTTCCGGATACTTCTTCGTGTCCTTGAACTTCAGGCTGTCGATCGGGACGACTTCGAGGCCGATCTCGAAGCGCCCTTCCGCATCCAGCAACTGCTCGATCCGCTCGCGCGCAGAAACGCGATTGTGATAGTTGCACTTCGGGCAGACGAGCAGGTTATTCTCGAGATCGGTTCGGTACAGCGTCGCTTCGCACGACGCGCACTTCATCCACAGGCCCTCGGGAACCGGCGTCTTGCGAACGCCCGGCGTGCTCTTGATCCGCGGCGGCAGCAATTTTTGCAGCCAGCTCATCGCAGGTCACCTGCGCACGCATGCGCAACGGCGCGCGCGCGAACGCTCATGCCGCGCATTGCGCTTCGCGCGCATCGAGCGCGCGGCGGATCGTCGCGACGAACGCGCCGACGCGGCGCGCAGCCTCGCCGGCGGTGCCGGTCTCGATCTCGACGATGATGCGGCTGCCGATGACGATCGCATCCGCGTGCGCGGCGAGCGCGAGTGCGCTTTCCGCGTCGCGAATGCCGAAGCCGACGCCGACGGGCAGCGCGACGTGCCGGCGGATCTGATCGAGCTTGCGCGCGACGTCGCGGGTATCGAGGTGACCCGCACCCGTGACGCCCTTCAACGACACGTAATAGACATAGCCGCGCGCGAGCTCTGCGATGCGCTCGATGCGTGCATCGGGCGTCGTCGGTGCGATCAGGAAAATCGGCGCGATGGCGTGCTCGCGCAGCAGCGCAGCGAACTCGGTCGCCTCCTCCGGTGGATAGTCGACGATGATGACGCCGTCGACGCCGGCTTCGCGCGCGCGATCCGCAAACGCGGTGACGCCCATCGCCTCGACCGGGTTCGCGTAGCCCATCAGCACGATCGGCGTCTGCACGTCGCGGCGGCGAAACGCGGCGACGAGATCGAGCACGTCCGCGAGTCCGACGTGCTGCGCAAGTGCGCGTTCGCCGGCGCGCTGGATGACCGGGCCGTCGGC
>DASSEA010000088.1:0-2079 GCA_035696805.1 Casimicrobiaceae bacterium | reverse complement strand
CGCGACCGTACACGCGGACGTGTGGATACGGCCCTGCGCCTCCGTTTCAGGCACCCGTTGCACGCGATGCCCGCCCGATTCGAACTTGAGCTTCGCGTACACGCCGCTGCCGACGATGCGCGCGATGATCTCGCGATAGCCACCAAGATCGGATGCCGACTCCGAAACGATCTCGACGCTCCAGCGACGTCGCTCGGCGAAGCGCGCATACATGCGGAACAGATCGGCGGCGAACAGCGCCGACTCGTCGCCGCCCGTGCCGGCGCGAATTTCGATGAACACGTTGCGCTCGTCGCTCGGATCCTTCGGCAGCAGCATGGCCTGCAGCTCGCCTGCCAGCATGTCGATGCGCGCCTGCGCCGCGCGACGCTCGTCGTCGGCGTATTCACGCATCTTCGGGTCGTGCGCGAGCTCGACCGCCGTCGCGAGATCGGCCTCGGCCCTTTCGAATTCGCTGAAGCGGGTGACGACCGGATCGATCTCCGCGCGTTCGCGCGTCAGCGACCGATAGCGCTCCATGTCGCGCGTCGCTTCTTCGGATGCAAGCAGCGCATCGACCTCGGCGAGGCGGGCGCTCAACTGGTCGAGCCTGGTGCGCAGCGAAGACTTCACGGCAGAGCCGAAAGCGGTGTCGGAGGCGTCATTATTCGACAGCCCGATTCACACTTCGGGGGCAGAGCAACAAGTCGACTTGTTGCTCCGACCCCGAAGTCGAGTTACTGCTCTGAACCCAGGCCGTAGACGCGCGAGAAGAGCGCGATCAGTTCCGCGCGCTCCGCTTCGCCGGCAGCATTGAGAGCCGCGAGCGATGGGTGCAACAGCTTGCTCGTGAGGCCCCGCGCGAGCGCTTCCAGCACGTCGTTTGCCGACGCGCCGGCCGCAAGCATCCGCCGTGCGCGCTCGAGCTCCGCGTTACGCACGGCGTCGTGATGCGACGCGAGCGCGGAAATCGTCGGCACGACGCTGCGTCCCTGCAGCCAGTGCAGGAAATGCGACGTCTGTTCGGCGATCATCTGCTCCGCCTGGACGACCGCTTCGCGGCGGATCTGCAGGTTGTCCTTCACGATCTCGGCGAGGTCGTCGACGCTGTACAAGAACACGTCGTCGAGCTCGGACGCCTCCGGCTCGACATCGCGCGGCACGCCGAGATCGACGATCAGCACCGGCGCGTGCTTGCGCTGCTTCACCACGCGTTCGAGCGTGCCCTTCCCGATGATCGGCAGCGTGCTGGCCGTGCACGTCACGACGACGTCGAACTGCGGCAGGCGCTCGTTCAGTTCGGTCAGCGTGATCGCGTCGGCGTCGAACCGGTGCGCCAGCTGGTTGCCGCGCTCGAGCGTGCGATTGGCTACCGTGATCGAACGCGGACGCCGGCTCGCGAAGTGCGTCGCCGCGAGTTCGATCATCTCGCCTGCGCCGATCAGCAGCAGCCGCTGATCGGACAGCGACGGAAAGATCCGGTCGGCAAGCTTCACCGCGGCCGCCGCCATGGAGATCGATGCGCTGCCGATGTCGGTCTGCGAACGAACGTCCTTCGCGACGGCAAACGTTCGCTGGAACAGCCGATTCAGCACCAGGCCGAGCGAACCCGCTGCTTCCGCGGAACGCACCGCCTGCTTCATCTGGCCGAGGATCTGCGCCTCGCCGAGCACCATCGAATCGAGCCCGCTCGCAACGCGAAACGTATGGGTCACTGCGCGATCGCCGTTCAGCGTGTAAACGTACGGATCGAGGGTGGCCGGCGGCAGGCGATGCGCGCTTTCGAGCCAGCGCGCGATCGGCTTCGGTTCACCGCCATGGAAATACACTTCGGTCCGGTTGCACGTCGACAGGATCGCCGCTTCCTTGACCATCCGCTTGCCGGTCAACTCGCGGAGCGCGTCGGACAATGCGTCGGGCGCGAACGTTACCCGCTCCCGCACGTCGAGCGGCGCAGTCGTATGGTTCAGTCCGAGCGTATAGAGCGACATCGTGAGGATGGACCCTCGGGGGCGGCTGCGAGTTGCGCACCGCACGTCGCCTTGGGTTTCGCTGCGCATTTTACCGCAGAGGCATCGTCGGGCGCAGCGCAACTCGTTG
>DASSEA010000087.1:0-2725 GCA_035696805.1 Casimicrobiaceae bacterium | reverse complement strand
CATCTGGCTGACGCCGCTGCGCGCGCTGGCGCAGGACACCGGGATTGCGCTCGCACGCGCCGCAGCGGCGTTGCAGCCGCACTGGACGGTCGACGTGCGCACCGGAGACACCAGCGCGTCGTCGCGTGCGCGGCAGGAACGACGGCTGCCAACGGCGCTCGTCACGACGCCCGAAAGCCTGTCGTTGCTGCTGTCCCGCGACGACTGGCGCGAGCGCTTCGCGAAGGTCACGACCGTCGTCGTCGACGAGTGGCATGAGCTGCTGTCGTCAAAACGAGGCGTGCAGGTCGAGCTTGCGCTCGCGCGGCTTCGCTCGGCTATCCCACGTTTGCAAACCTGGGGCTTGTCGGCAACGCTCGCCAATCTGCATGAAGCGCTTGCATGTCTCGTCGGGCCGCACGCCGCGGATCGCGGACGGATCATCGAGGGCCTGGCGGCCAAGGAGATCGCGATCGCAACGGCGCGGCCCTCGACGATCGAACGCTTTCCGTGGGGCGGCCATATCGGCCTCAAGCTGTTGCCGCAGGTGCTTCGCGCGATCGAAAACGCGCGATCGACGCTGATATTCACCAATGTGCGCTCGGCCACCGAGATCTGGTACCAGGCGATCCTCGATGCGCGTCCCGACTGGGCCGGTCAGATCGCGCTCCATCACGGCTCGCTCGAACGCGACGTGCGCGACTGGGTGGAGGACGGCCTGCGCACGAATCGGCTGCGCGCGGTCGTCTGCACGTCCAGCCTCGATCTCGGCGTCGATTACACGCCCGTCGACCAGGTGCTGCAGATCGGCAGTCCCAAGGGTGTCGCGCGCCTGCTTCAGCGTGCGGGTCGCAGCGGCCACCAGCCCGGCGCGATTTCCAAAGTGACCGTGGTGCCGACGCAGGCGCTCGAACTCGTCGAGGCCGCGGCGGCGCGCGAAGCCGCTTCGGAACGGTGCATCGAGCCGCGCACGCCGCTGTCGGCACCCCTCGACGTGCTCGTGCAACACCTCGTCACGTGTGCGCTCGGCGGCGGCTTTCGTCCCGCGGAACTCCTCGCGGAAATCCGTCGCACGCATGCGTACGCGACGCTCGGCGATGACGAGTGGCGATGGGCGCTCGATTTCGTCGTGCACGGCGGCGCGAGTCTCAACGCCTATCCGGAATACCGGCGCGTCGTCACGTGCGAGGATGGCGTCGCGCGCGTACCCGACCGGCAGATCGCGCGACGGCATCGCGCGCAGATCGGCACGATCGTGTCCGACGCGAGCATCGTCGTGCAACTTCGCAACGGCCGCCGGCTTGGTCACGTCGAGGAGTCGTTCATCGCCAGACTGTCGCCGGGGGACTGCTTCGTTTTTGCGGGCCGCGTGCTCGAATTCCTGCGCGTGAAGGAGATGACGGCGTGGGTGAGGCTCGCGCCGCAGAAGACGGCGATCGTCACACGCTGGCTCGGCGCCAAGATGCCGCTGTCGACGCTGCTCTCGGAACGCACGCGCCGCCTGATCGCCGCGGCGAAACACGGTCACTACGATTCGCCCGAGCTCGCGCTCGTGCGCCCGCTGCTCGAACTGCAGCGGCGCTGGTCGGCGTTGCCCGACGAACGCGAGTGGCTGTGCGAGCGGATGAAGTTGCGCGACGGCCATTACGCGTTCTTCTATCCGTTCGAGGGGCGGCTTGCGCACCTCGGTTTGGCAACGCTTTTCAGCTATCGGCTTTCGCGCGTGACACCGCGCAGCTTCAGCATCATGATCAACGACTACGGCTTCGGCCTCTCGTCGCCGATGCCGTTCGAGCTGTCGCTGCGCGAAATCGGCATGCTGGTGGCGGCACCGGGCGTCGAATCGGATATTCTCGCGGGCTTGAATGCGGCGGAGCTCGGACGCCGCCAGTTTCGCGAGATTGCACGCGTCGCCGGGCTCGTGTTCCAGGGTTATCCGGGCCAGCCGCAATCGAACCGGCAACTGCAGGCGTCGAGCGGCCTGCTGTGGGACGTTTTCAATGAATACGATCCGGATAACCTGCTGCTGCGCCAGGCGACGCGCGAAGTGCTGCAGCGCCAGCTCGAAGCGTCGCGGCTCGAAGCCGCCCTGGCGCGCATGCGCGGTTCGCGTGCGCTGATGACGAAGCCTTCGCGACCGACGCCGTTTGCATTTCCGCTGATCGTCGAGCTGTTCCGCGAAAAGCTGACGACCGAGGCACTTGAAGCTCGCGTCGCGCGCATGGTGGCCGAACTCGAGGCCGCCGCCACCGAACATGTCGGAGCGACACCATGACCACCGAACGGAAAGGCAACGGTCACGAGGCCGACGCGACGGGCCTGCAACGGAATCCCTTCGACGTGACCGGTCGCGTCGCCCTCGTGACCGGCGCGTATCGCGGCCTCGGCTTTGCGATTGCACGCGGGCTCGCAGCCGCCGGTGCGCGCGTATGCATCAACGGTCGCAACGCCGATGCGCTCGCGGGCGCGAGGCAGGTGCTAGCCGACGACGGCCTGAAGGTGGAAGTCGCACTGTTCGACGTCACCGACGCCGCCGCGGTGCGCGACGGCGTCGCCGCAGTGACGCGACGTTCCGGCACGCTCGACATCCTCGTGAACAACGCCGGCATCCAGCGCCGGCATGCGCTGGTCGATTTTCCGCAACACGACTGGGACGACATCCTGGCCACGAACCTGACTGCGCCGTACCTCGTTTCGCAGGCGGTATTGCCCGGGATGATTGCGCAACGGCGCGGCAAGATCATCA